>JAZKXQ010000160.1:0-2353 GCA_045611725.1 Oscillospiraceae bacterium | reverse complement strand
GTCACCAATAATTGATTTGTATAATGGTGAGGTTATTTCATACAATTTAAGCCGTCATCTGAATCTTGTACAGACAACGGATATGCTTGAAAAAGCATTTGCCAAGATACCTGATAATAAAAATCTTATTCTGCACTCTGAAGTCGCTTTGTATAAATTTTCTTTTAAATTTTTGTCTAACTTTTTGGGGTCAGTTCAAAAAGATTGTTTCAAGAGTATTTTTTATTTTTAATTATCAATAAAAACTTATTCCAATGTTGTAATAAGTTTTACAATGTATTTTTTAAGCTGACCAAGGTCTGTTATATCTACAACAGAATCCTTTATTACATTACCATTTACAAGTCCCTGTTCACTAAGTTCAACAGCTTTTATTATGTACTGGTTCATAGTAGTAACATCTCTTATATCAACTATTCCATCAACATTGACATCTCCGAGAAGTGAAGGTTTTATTTCTGGTGAAAGATTTGTTGATGTTGTTACAGAAGAACTTGTTTCAACAGGTTTTTGCGAAGTTGTTACAATTGGTTCTTCGCCCTGACCATCTGAAATTTTACCATATACAATACCACAGCCTACTGTTGACATATAAACAGTACCAAATTCATTCATATCACCTACAAGGAAGTTTCCGTTTCCTGTACCACCATAAAGGCTATCAGTGTTGATTACTACCCAAGTATCGCCACCATCTGTTGAACGCCATATTCCTTCGGGGTCTGATTCAGTTGGTTTGCCATACATATAAAGTGTATTGAGTCCACCTTCTTTTTCAGGAGCACCATAGCCTACCGTTTTGCAGTAGAATACATCTTTCTGAGTAACTGTCTTTCCTTGGTCTGTTACCTGATACATACCATACCAACCTGCACCAAAGATAAGATTATCTTCTTCGAGATATGCAATTCTTCCAGCACTATCGCACTGGTCATACATAGCTATATCAGTACCTGTGAATGTTTTACCATAATCTGTACTTACATATAATGTATAATGAGCATCTGAGAAATCAGGTTCAGTTTTTGAATAAAACCAAGAAGAATTGTAATATGTTGCATATGCATAAACAACATTCGGCTTATCAGGTTCAACAAACATATATGTAGTCTTGGAACCGTATGCAGAAGAAATACCCGAACAGCTTTCCCAAGTCTGTCCTAAATCATCTGAATAAACAACATTACCGTCATCGCTTCCACTCTTGAAGAAACGATATGAACCATCTTCAAGCTGAGTTATTGCAGCTTTTCCACCTGGAGCATTAGCCATTTCTGTCCACGTTTTACCACCATCAAGAGTATAGTAACCAGGAGCAACATCATTATTATTCTGTGCAATTCTTATCATAACATCGGGATTTTGTGGACAGTATGCAATAGCAGTTGTTGAACCCATATTAGGCTGATGCTGGAGAGGAATCTGTGAAACATCAGTATGAACAAATCCGTCATAGTCGCCAATAACTGAATATTCATCACCTCCTGGAATACTTACCATATCAAGAGCAACAACTTCTTCAATACCATCTGGGTGGAAGTAGTATACAGGGAGTTCGTCCCATACATTATCACAAGCAAATACACCATTACCAGATGTTATAAGAACTCTGTCAGGGTCACGAGGGTCAAGAACCATAGTACCACACCAGTGAATAGCCTTGTTTCTTATCCACGCATAACCACTATCCTGAAGATAATCAGCCTGTAAAGGCCCTCCCCACGATTTTTTATTACCAGGAGTAATACTTTCCCAAGTAGCACCGCCATCTGTTGAACGATAGAACTGGTCGCCCCAGCATACTTTATCATCATCCCAGGCATTTTCATACCAAAGCTGAGAACTCCATACACCACAGGTTGTAGCTACAAGAGTATTTGAATCATCAGGCAAACTTACACAACTTCCGAAACTATTCCCTGTAGGTGAAATATCTGTAACCGTATCAGCCTTTGCATTATATTTATAGATACCTCCACCAGTACCATTAAATGAAAGTCCTCCAACATAACTGATAAGAAGATTTCCATCAGCATCTTTGTTAATTCTTGAAGGGAATGAATCTGTCGGAAGGTCAGCACTAAGAGGTTCCCAATTATCTGAACCTACATCTGCAACATAAACATTAGCACCGATAGTATTATCCGAAACTCCGACATAAACTCTGCCGTCCTGAATAGCTATTGTAGCAATACCATTGCAGTTACTATAATCAGTCCCCACAGTAGTTTTTTCAATAGTTTCAGTCCACGTTGGCCATTTTACTTCATTTGTAAAGAGTCCGAGGCCATTGAACCTGTCAACATAGCCCCAAGTTTCCCCACCGTCCTTACTCATACTAAGACCGTCAGTA
>JAZKXQ010000159.1:0-6043 GCA_045611725.1 Oscillospiraceae bacterium | reverse complement strand
AAAAACAAATACTCAAAATCTAAAAAATTAAAATATCATTGAAAAAAGGGAAAACCTATAATTAAAGGTTTTCCCTAATTTTTTATTCTTTATTTATATCATCTGTTGTACTTTGGGTTTGATTTTTTGAAAAAATCTTTTGTCTGAATTGTGGATAAGAAAACCATACTATAAGCAGAATAGCCACAATACTTATAGTACTTCCAAGTGCAAGTCCTGGAACGCTGTATTTAAATTCAATAGTATGAGTACCTTCAGGCACTTTTATTCCAACAAGAGCATCAGCAATAAGCACAGTTTTTATCTCCTCGCCGTCACAGTATGCTTTCCAGCCACCGTCCTGTGCGATACTTGTAAATAAAAGTGATTCCTGTTTCATAGTAATTTCACCTTTTATTGATGTTGTGTCAAATTCTCTTACATCAATCTGCTGTGATGAAAGCTGATTGTAAGCGTCATTCCACGCAGTCTTGTCAAATTTATAAACATTAAGTCCACAACAGCCAAGTGAAACATTTTCTACTGAAACTTTTATAGAAACAACTGTCCCTGCCTTGATTTCTCCAAGATAACAATATCTTTCTCCACCTACAGGAATATTTTTTTCATTTCCATTCCAGGAGGCTTTAATAGTTCCTGCACGGAAATTATGTTCAATATATATCGGACTATCTTCTTCTATTGTATATTGATAATTAAATACTGCTGGTGAAGAAGTGTTTTTTGTTACAAAGTAATTGTAATTCCAGTTAGAATTTTCCTGTAAAGTAAGGTTTTCATAATGGAAGTTAGTGCAGGATAATGGTTTGAATACGTCTACTTTACGTCCACATATAGAATTAAGGAAGTCATTCTGATTTTTTATAGCTCTTATCTGGTCTGTTATATTAAAGTTAAAAACATCATTAGATGAAGCAAATGCAATTGGTAAAGCTGTAGGGTTTTCCCATATATTACAGTTTTCATTCTCCTGTATCAACTCAATATCAGGGATTGCATATCCGATACTTTTATTGTAGTCAAGAAAATACTTTACACCAAAAAGACTATTCTGAACAGGAGATGAAATATTATAAACAGAACTTACATTTTGTGCATATACCCTGTTGCCAAGGAATCGGAGCAATTCAAAAACTGTTCCTTGCATTGTTGATGAATAATAACCCATTCCGTGAAAATCACCAAGCATTGAAGGGTTGAATGTATAACCAGAATATGGCTCTACTCTGTAGAAATCGTCATCACCATTTTTCCATTCTTTTCCGTATTCTGCGTTTTTGGTGAGGTTTGGAATGTATGCTGTTGCACTTGAAGTTGGAAGACCGTGTTTTTCAAACTGTGCAACATTTATAAAATTAGATGCACTATCATAAATCTGCAAAGCTGAAAGAATAACTGTAAAACATACAGTTGCACATCTGAATACAAGGATTCTTCTCTGATATCTGGATTTTTTATTTTCAAGAGGATTTATTATCTGTTTTTCAGATTCTTCTGCTGTCTGTTCTTCGGATTCTTCTGTTATCTGATTTTCAGATTCTTCCATTGTCTGTTCTTCGGATTTTTCTGCTGTCTGATTTTCAGATTCTTCTGCTATCTGTTTTTCAAGAGTCTGTAAAGCTTTTTCTGTTCCTGTAATTTTCTGAATAAGGAAAGTAATTGCAAATATAAGAATTTCAGCAATAAATAAATATGAAATATAATCCGAATCAAGCAGTACGCTTTCCTGTCCGTCAAGACCATTACATATTATTTTAACAGATAAAAAACTAATAACTGCACCTTTAACGGTATCCCAAGGAGTAATTCCCTCAATATTTGCAATTGCCTGAGAGCAGAGAAGAATTATAACAAGTGAAACCATAAATGACCATCTTCCAGGGAGTTGATTAGGAAAATGGAAACCGTGCCACATATAATCAAGAATATTACAATTCAATGATGCAAACAGGAATACAAGCAATGCACCGTTTGCAATTTTTTCTGAAAAGCGTATTTTCTTATTGTAGAAATATAGTGGAATCATAGCAAATACTAATATTGTAGTTGCTATATTTGCTCCCGAATACTCCATTTTCAAAGGTGTTTCAGGGAGAAGAAACTGGAGATATGCTGTTATATCTTTATACCATTCAATTGAAGTAGGAGCTTCAATTTCAGATGCTATAGTATTTCCTATTGCCATTCCAACAGGGATAATAACTATTGCTGAAAGAGCTCCACCAAGCAATGAATAACCTATAAAACGTAATATGCTCCTGCCAAAAATTTTTCCACCTGTAACACTAAGTCTTGATTTTTCATTGTATCCAAATGAAAGATGCTGGAAATTTATGCATATAAAATACAATACGGAGAAAATACATACTGCAAATCCTATATAAAAGTTTGAACATATTGTTAATCCGAGAATTAATGTATACATAACAGGCTTTTTCTTAAATACAAGCCTTTCAAGTCCTATCAGTACTAATGGAAGATATATAAGAGTATCTGTCCACATAAACTGTGACATAAATGCAAGCATATAAGCACAAAGACCATATGAAACTCCCCCTGCTATGAGTATCGGGGATTTTTTATTAGTTTTATATTGCAGAAATGCCAGACAAGACATAGAACTCAATCCTATTTTTATAAGACAGATTACATCAAGTGCTGCAATCATTTTTTCAACAGGAATAAGTTTCATAATAATCAGAAAAATACTGTTACAGTAATAGGCATTCTGTGCCCAGTTATTATATCCGAATGCACCGTTCCAGGAATACAAAAGCTGTGAAAAAGATTCTGCCTTTGCCTGTTGAATATACATTGGAAAATACTGTCCCCATAAGTCCATTGCAAGAAGTGAATTTTCGCCAAAGGGACTAATTTCCTTTTTAATGTAAACGATAATACCAACAGAAACAGAAATTACAAAAGTCAGTATATATAGCAATACTGTTTTCAGAATTGCAAACTTCTGCTCTTTTAATGATTTTTTCATAAATCAAAATTTTCCTTTCTTAATATTTGTAGCTGTAATCATTATTTTATATTCTGTGTAAAACCTCCCTTTTAAGATTTTGTTTTCTGTTTTGTTATCTCTCTAATATATTAACCTGATAAGTCTTAAAAAAGTTGCATTAATTTAAAAATTTTTTTATTTTTACATACAATTACCTCTCCCCGAAAGGAGAGGTAATTTTTTTAATATGCTTTACCCCAGTAAACAAGCTTGTCAGCAGGTTTTCCACAGCATACGCATACATCTGAAATTTTTTCCTGTTTAAATGGAATACATCTTGAGCCAACGCCTGTTTTTTCCTTTACTTCATCTTCACAGGCTTCTTCACCACACCACATAGCTCTTACAAAACCATCGCCTTTTTCTTCGAGTGATTTTATAATTTCTTCCATATTCTTGCAGTCGTATGTTCTGTTTTCTCTGTTTTCAAGAGCCTTTGCATAAAGTCCATCGTGAACTTCCTGAAGCTTTTCAGTTGCTGACTGTTCAAGATTTTCAAGGGATACAACAGCTTTTTCACCATTATGACGTGTTGCAATTACGCATTGACCGTTTTCTATATCCTTAGGACCTATTTCAACTCTTATCGGAACACCTTTCATTTCATATTCAGCAAACTTCCAGCCTGGTGAATTGTCGCTGTCATCAAGCTTAACTCTGATACCAGCCTTTTCAAGTCTTGCTCTTAATTCCTCAGCCTTTTCGAGAACTCCCTCTTTATGCTGTGCAATAGGAATAATTACAGCCTGTACAGGAGCTACTGCCGGTGGAAGCACAAGACCGTTATTATCTCCGTGAGTCATTATTATAGCACCTATAAGACGTGTAGTAACTCCCCAGGAAGTCTGGAAAGGATTTACTTTCTTATTTTCCTTGTCAGTATATTCAATACCAAATGCTTTTGCAAACCCATCACCAAAATAATGTGAAGTACCTGCCTGAAGTGCTTTTCCATCGTGCATAAGAGCCTCTATTGCATATGTAGTAACTGCACCTGCAAACTTATCACTTTCAGTTTTTGCACCCTTTACTACAGGCATTGCAAGAGCGTCTTTACAGAAATCAGCGTATACATTAAGCATCTTTTCTGTTTCAATAACAGCTTCTTCTGCAGTTGCGTGAATTGTATGACCTTCCTGCCATAAAAATTCTCTTGAACGGAGGAATGGTCTTGTAGTCTTTTCCCATCTTACCACGCTTACCCACTGATTATAGAGTTTTGGTAAATCTCTGTATGAATGTATAATATTTGCATAATGTTCACAGAAAAGAGTTTCAGAAGTAGGTCTTACGCACATTCTTTCCTCAAGCTTTTCGCTTCCACCTTGAGTTATCCACGCAACCTCAGGAGCAAAGCCTTTAACGTGGTCTTTTTCCTTCTGGAGAAGACTTTCAGGGATAAACATAGGCATACATACATTTTCGTGACCTGTAGCCTTGAACATACCATCAAGTATACGCTGAATATTTTCCCATATAGCATATCCGTAAGGACGGATTACCATACAGCCCTTAACGCTTGTATACTCGATAAGTTCAGCTTTTTTAACTATATCAGTATACCATTTTGCGAAATCCTCGTCCATTGAAGTTATAGCCTCAACCATTTTTTTGTTATTCTTTGCCATTGTTTTCATCTCCGTTATTATTTTTATTTTCCAAGTCGTGTGACGAAACATATGAGGGGTCATAAATTCCCCTTACCTTATATATATCGTCATTTTTTTCATAGCCTTTAAAAGCAGTTTTTTCGATAATTCTTGTGATACATTTTGCAATTATCGGAGTAAGCAATGCAATAACAAAAACAATCATAAGCAGTCCCAGCATAGCGACTGCATATTTTACAGCTATTTCAGTGCTTTCATTCATCTGTATCACTTCCCGAAAAAATAATTTACTTGTATATTATATCATATTACAGGATTTTTTCAAGTAGTTATGCATTGAAATTTCTGTATGCTTCATCAATTATATGTTCAAATTCGTGATAATCCTCCCAAGTGCCTGTAAATTCACACGGAATATCGCATAATTCATTGACTACCCAAGATGTATATTCTTTAAGGTATATATCACTGTTGTAATAGTAATGAACAAAGCTGAATATTTCATCGCATAAATCCTCGCCCCAGAATTTGCCGTCACAGTAATCCATAAGAAATTCCGTACCTGTTATTTTTTCATCTCTTACAGCTTTACAGCCTTCACTATCCTTATGAAGACTGCTTTCAAAATTATTTTTAATTATCCAGCTCATAAAAAATCCTATATGATTACTTCCCCTGAGGTATATTTCCCTGACATCTTCATCTGTAAGCTGTGAAGCTGATTTCTCATATCTTTTTAAAGCTGATTCATAATAATAATCAGCCTTATCTATAGAGCCATAACGAATATCCCTTAATTCTTTCAGCAATGCATTACAGCCTTTTAATATATCGGAATATGTTTCCTCAAAATTGCCTGTATACCAAGGGTCTGCAATATCAGACGGGCAATCTGTAAAATCAAGAAGTCTGAAAACTTTTTTCTTATCATCATTCCCTATAATTCTCATAATATTTTTTATATTAAAGCTGTCCATACCTATTATGTAATCATATTTTTTATAATCATCAGCTTTAAGCTGTACTGCATATTTTCCCTCACAGGATATTCCGTACTGATGGAGTATATTTCTTGTACCATAATGTACAGGATTTCCTGTTTCTTCAGTACTTGTTGCAGATGAGCTTACAAAAAATTCATCTGATATATTCTTTTTCTCTATAATATCTTTGAAAACAAATTCTGCCATAGGTGAACGGCATATATTTCCGTGGCAGACAAACATAATTTTTATCATTTTTTATTCCTCATTTCACTGTATAAACAACAAAGCCTTTCATAAGAAAAGATTTGTTTTACATATTATAACATATTATAAATAATATTTCAAATTTAATTAACCTTGCAACAAATCGGAGGTCAGCATTGTCAACTTTCGAGCCAGTAAGCTATGAATTTTACTTAACTTTGCAACGAAATAAA
>JAZKXQ010000158.1:0-4208 GCA_045611725.1 Oscillospiraceae bacterium | reverse complement strand
ATCTATGTATATTCTGCCATCTGAAACATACGGTTTGAAAACCATTCCACCCAATGCACAGGCGATTTCAAGCCTTGATGTAAGCTGTTCAAAAAAATCGGAAAGCTGCTCCTGTATAAACTCAGCTCTCTGACTGCCTGTTATTTTAAACTGACTTTCAGCCATAACAAGCCTTGAAAATTCAGAAGCTATGACAGAAGGCAGTTCAAGACCTGAGGGATTTTTACCAATAATCAATGATTGATTAAAATACATATCAGCCCATATTTCAAGCATTGTCTGCATTTCAGAAGATATTACAGGTTCTTCATAAACATGCTTTTCAGTTTTTGAGAAAATACGACTGAAAGCATCTTTTAGCCAGTTAAAAGCATTCAGAATTATTCACCCCTCTCATAAACATCATTCAGAAGCTTGGTTCTGAGTATCGTATAGCAAAAATACCTCATATCATCAAGAGCATGGTCATATTCCTTGATGACAGTATCGTTTGAAACCTTATCATTCCATCTGTACATTGCAAATTCCCTTATAATGTCCCTGCATTTTTTACAGATAAATATTTTGTTGGCTTCAAGCAGAGTTGAAGTAACTCTGATACCATCAAGAACGCTGTTTCTTGCTTGTCTGACAATAAATTTTCTGTGCCTTCTTATGCTGGTTATGAATGATGTTGCAGACGGGTCAACGATAACATATTTTATGCTTCTGTTTCCTGCAAGTTTTTCAAGTTCCTGATAATATTCCTCATCCGTCTTCTGAATGCCTTTTTCTCTGCCATTGTAATAATATTCATCAATTCTTACAGCCTTGTCACGTTCCAATGCCCATAATCCCATTGAAGCAGGATTAAGTGTTCCATAGTCAACGCTGATAAAATATTCAGCCTCAGAACTCGGAGTATATTCATCAAGAATATGTTTGTTTTTGTCAAACATTGAATATACAAGACCTTCAGCAAGTACCCATAAACCCTGTATATATCGTTCATAGAATACACCTGAATACATTCTTTCATATCTCTGACGGACTTCATCAGAAAGACTGTAGTTGTCTTCCATAGTGAAATGAAGATGAAGTCTGTTCTTCTGTACAACCTTTTCGGATTCATCATCAACCCATTCTTTGTAAAACCAGTGTTCTGAACTGTCAGGATTGCAGTTAAACCAAAATTTAGAACCTGTCGCAGAACATCTTGCAAGAGCCTGTTCAACAAAGGAACGAGGCATAAGAGCAACCTCATCAAGAAGAACTCCTGCGAGAGTGATACCCTGTATCAGCTGATATGAACTCTCATCTTTACCACCGAACATATAGTAACGGTTTGTATTCCTGCCCATTGATATATCCATATAGCTTTTACTGAGATTGATTTTCAGCTTTACAACTCCCTCAAGCCATTTTTGAAGAGGAGTTATTACATTTCTTTTCAAGCTGTCTATTGTCTTTCCACAGAATGCGAAATTTTCGTTATTGAAATTCCTCATGCTCCACAGCACAAAGCCTATTGACATAGACATTGTTTTTCCTGAACGCACCGAACCATCGCAAACTATAGCATCATAATCCTTGCTGTCATTCATTGCCCACCAGAGCATTGATTTCAGCTGTTTAGGGCTGAGTTCTGAGAATATCATTTTTTAACCCCTTCCTGAATTATTTCAAAGAGGTTTGACAGCTTTTTATCCTCTGATGAAGCAGTATCTCCATTCATAATCGCTGAAACCATTTTATTTATTTCCGTTTCAGCATTTACAAGCTCGGAATTGCTTTTTAAGAATTCATACAGTTCAAGATGCCTTTTCTTGAATTCCTCGGATAATTTCAAACGCTGTTTCTTGTCAGCAGTATTTAAATACTGTTTTATAAATGTTTCAACACTTTTAAAATCAGCATTTTTTATACTGTCTTTTTTATTTTCATAACTGCTTAAGCCGTTCACCAGAACGCTTATGCTTTTCTCTTTGATTATCCCAAAATACCACCTCATTTTTAAAGCATAAAAATAAGGGCATAAATGCCCCTGTATGCCCTCGTTTTATTTATAGGGTAATTTGACCTTTTAATTTTTCGAACGTCATTAGAACGCTTTAGAACGTTATTAGAACGGTCTTATAAAAAGGTATGCTTCGCCATTCTGATTTTCTTGTGAAAACCAGTTGTAAAATTATGACCTCCGACTGCTCGGCAGGGGACGAATCAACCCTGATTTACAGTTCGGATTTTTCTATCGGTAAAAATATCTTAAACTTTTTACCATTAATGCTTACAGCAATTTTAACTCTTTTCTGTCTTGGATACATTTTCAGAATTTCAAAATCGGACGTTTTTGAAAGTATACCACTGATAAATACAAATGATTTTCCATTCTGAATATATTTTGAAACAGTAATCGGTTTTCCATTGTTGCAAAGGTATTTTATTTGTTCAGCTTCATTATCAGGAAGTTCGGAAGGCTCTCCAAGAAATCTTATAAAGCCACTCAGCCTTTTGATTTTCTGATAGAGTTCAGCAGAATATTCAGTTTCAAGAAAAATATACCCCGAAAAAATTTTCTTCTCCTGTGAATACCATTTTCCCTTGCTTCTGATTGTAAGCCTTTCTGTTGGACAATATGCATTTACTCCGATATGTTTAAGTTGCCACAGCAGGTAATCTTCCTGATTTGGTTTTGTCTGAATTACATACATCATTTACGCTGTTTCTCCTTGATGAATTTCTTTACTTCTTTATACAGTTCAGGACGTTCCTCTGCCATAGTTTCATAAAGAACCGACTGGAACTGCTCCATACCATTCTCAAGAACTGACTGAGTATCAATATCAATCTTTTTCTTATATGCAATAGCTTTTGTAAGTGCCACAGCGTTCTTCATCAGCGTTTCAAAGTCTACATCAGACATCTGTTCCTCTGACATTCCGTTGATAGTCTGAAAAATCTGATTGCTGAGAAGTCTTAAAATTCCGTCTGAAACATCAAGATTTTTATACTTTTCAGTTTCTTCCATAACAGCTCTGAAATTTTCCTGAGCCATTCTCAAAGACTGCAAGGTTTCATTAAGACCTGAAGCGTATCTCTGAACGGAGGACTGAGAAATTTCAAATCCCTGTTTTTTGATATATTCAACAATTTCACGATATGTAAAATCAGCCTTTATCATTTCTTCAACAGCTTCTTTGATATTGCCTGGAAGTCCGTCAATAATGCTGTGCTTACGATTTTTCTTCTTGCCCATATGGAGTTACACCTCCACGCAGTCGTCCTCAATTACACCTGCAAGAAGCTGTATACCCTTTGCAGTAAGCTTTGCCTCAATATCATCAAAATCAGTATCAGCAAGGCTTGTATCTGCGTGACCGTCAATAGCCCTAAGATGCAGATAACCTGCCTCATAAAGATAGTTGATACTGTTTTCAATATCATTTTTTTCAATATTCAAAGCATATTTTATATCTTTAAGACGGTTGAATTTAGTCTTTAAAATATTGATTGCACGAAGCACCGAACCATTGTTTTCAACGAAATTTCCTGCCGAAATTCTTCTGTTAAGCTCTGCCTTGTCCATTATTTCTTTTCTCCTCTCTTAATCTCCATAAGAATATCCATTATTTTGTCAAGTTTTCTTCTGTTTTCAGTCTGTTCACGGAAGAAATCTTCCTTGGTGATGTAGTCCTCTTTGATTTTTGCAATATCATTTTTACAGATATTGAGGTCATCTTTTGAGGCACATTCAAATATATTTTTTCTGCATTCATCAAGTTCATTTATAGTCCTTTTCACAAAGAACGCTGTAACTGCAATTCCTGCCGATAAAATTCCTTCAATTATAAGGTTAATTTCCATTTCTTCATCTCCTCGTAAATAAAATAAGGTATAGTTGCCTGTATAACAACTATACCTCTGTTTTATTGGAATTTCAAAAAATATATATGTATTTTTTATGTTATTCGCATAAGCAATTTGCATATATTTAAATTTATGCATCTGATAAAATCCTTCTTACCTGACTTTCAGAAAGATTAAATTCTCTCGCAAGAGCCTTATGATTACTGCCATCAAATTTCATCTTTATTTTTTCATCTCTTGAAATTTTACTCATTTTATCAGCCTTTTGAATATACACAGATGTTCCACCAAAATGTGAAACAAGCCTTTTATATCCATCTACACCGACACATTCAGCCAGTTCTCTCTGTTCGCCGTCAAGT
>JAZKXQ010000157.1:0-4520 GCA_045611725.1 Oscillospiraceae bacterium | reverse complement strand
GTTCTTTCATAATTTGAAAGGACGATTTTTATTTTTCGCTTTACAATCTATTTTTTTTATGTTATATTATTAGATGTGTATTTTAGAATTGTTAAAATTATAATTATTTAATAAAAGGAGATTTTTTTATGAACTGGAAAGAAGTAAATATTATGACTTCAACATTTGGAATTGAACCTCTTACTGCTTATCTTATGGATATAGGCATAAAAGGTTTTGTTATAAAGGATTCAGAGGATTTCAATGAATTTCTTGAAAATAAAGAGGGAAAATGGGATTATATAGATGAGGATTTAATGGGACTTTCAGAATGTGAAACCTGTGTTACAGTATACATTCCCGAAAATGCTCAGGGTGCTGAAATGTTTTCAGCTCTTAAAAGTGTAATACAAATGCTTAAAGAACAGGATACAGAAAATCAGTTCGGCAGACTTGAAATAGAAAGTGACTGTGTTAAGGAAGAAGACTGGGCAAATAACTGGAAACAATATTTTAAACCTCTTAAAGCGGGAGAAAAACTCCTTATAAAGCCATCTTGGGAAGAATATAACGAAAATGACGGAAGAATTATTCTTGAAATAGACCCTGCATCAAGCTTTGGAACAGGTCAGCATAACACAACAAGATTATGCCTTGAACTTATGGAAAAGGCTCTTTGCAAAGATGATAAGGTTCTTGATTTAGGCTGTGGAAGCGGTATTCTTTCAATAGGTGCAATGCTTTTGGGTGCAGAAAGTGCTGTAGCTGTTGATATTGAGGAAAATTCTGTTGCTACTGCAATAGAAAATGCAGGAAAGAATAATATCAGTCCTGAAAAATATACTGCATACTGTGCTAATGTAATAGATGATGAAGAACTTGCCGAAAAAATAGGGGAAGGATATGATTTGATTACTGCAAATATCGTTGCTGATGTTCTTATTGCTATGAGCAATCTTTTTATGAAGTTTATCAGAAAAGGTGGTACTCTTATAATATCAGGAATAATTTCTGAGCGAAAAGATGAAGTTACTGATGCTGTTAAAAATGCAGGATTTACTATGCAGGAAGTAAGAGAGGCTGACGGCTGGTGTGCAGTTTCATTTACTGCATAATTTAAAAGTGCGATTTTTTTATTTTTAATTTCTACTATAGTAGATGTGCATAATTGTTATAAATAAATTGTAAAGGTGAGTATATGGCTGGAAGAAAAAAAGATTATGGTAATGAAAGTATTACTATGCTTAAAGGTGCTGATAAGGTAAGAAAGCGACCTGCGGTTATTTTTGGTTCTGATGGTCTTGATGGCTGTGAACATTCTGTTTTTGAAATAATTTCAAATTCTATTGATGAAGCAAGAGCAGGTTATGGAAATAAAATTTTAGTTACTAAATATAAAGATAATGTAATAGAAGTAGAGGATTTCGGCAGAGGCTGTCCTGTTGATTATAACAAGGTTGAGGAAAGATATAACTGGGAGCTTGTATACTGTGAACTTTATGCAGGTGGAAAATATGATGACTCAGCAGATAACTATGAGTTTTCTCTTGGTCTTAATGGTCTTGGACTTTGTGCTACTCAGTTTGCCTCTGAATTTATGGACGTTGAAGTATATCGTGATGGCTTTAAATATAATCTTCATTTTGAAAAGGTAGAAAATATCGGAGGTCTTTCAAAAGAGCCTGTAAAGACTAAAAAAACAGGTACAAGGACTAAATGGAGAGCTGACCTTGATGTATTTACTGATATAAATATTTCAGATGAATTTTTCAGAGATACTCTTAAAAAACAGGCTGTTGTAAATCCTAATATTCTTTTCATACTGAAAATTGAAAATGATGATGGAACTTTTTCAGAGGAAGAATTTATATATTCAAATGGTATTGTTGATTATGTAAATGAAATTGCTGATGGTAAAAATATAACATCTGTCCAGAACTGGCAATGTGAAAAAGTAGGACGTGACAGAGAGGACAGAAGTGACTATAAAGTTAAAATATCAGTTGCACTTACTTTTTCAAATAAAATAAAACAGATTGAATACTATCATAATTCAAGTTTTCTTGAATATGGAGGTTCACCTGAAAAGGCTGTAAAACAGGCATTTGTATCTCAGATTGATGCATATCTTAAACAGAATAACAAATATCTTAAAAATGAGGCTAAAATTTCTTTTGTAGATGTTGAGGACTGCCTTATATTTGTTTCTTCATCTTTTTCAACTCAGACTTCATATGAAAATCAGACTAAAAAAGCTATAAACAATAAATTTATTTATGAGGCTATGACTGAATTTTTAAAGCATAATCTTGAAATTTATTTTATTGAAAATCCTGATGAGGCTGTAAGAATTGCAGAACAGGTTCTTGTAAACAAGAGAAGTCGTGAAAATGCTGAAAGGACAAGACTTAACCTTAAAAAGAAACTTGCAGGTACTATTGACCTTTCAAATATGGTTCAGAAATTTGTTGATTGTCGTACAAAGGATATTTCAAGACGTGAACTTTATATAGTAGAGGGCGATTCGGCTCTTGGTGCTGTAAAACTTGCAAGAGAGGCTGAATTTCAGGCTATAATTCCTGTAAGAGGTAAAATTCTTAATTGTCTTAAAGCTGATTATGATAAAATATTCAAGAATGAAATAATAACAGATATTATAAAAGTTCTTGGTTGTGGAGTTGAAGTAAAATCAAAATCCAACAAGGAATTATCATCATTCAGTCTTGATACTTTTAAATGGAATAAGGTTATTATATGTACTGATGCAGATGTTGACGGTTTCCAGATTAGAACTCTTATTCTTACAATGCTTTACAGGCTTACTCCTACTCTTATTGATGAAGGATATGTTTATATTGCTGAATCTCCTCTTTTTGAAATAAATACAAAGAAAAAGACTTATTTTGCATATACTGAAAAAGAAAAGACTGATATTCTTAAAAAGATAGGAAATGAAAAGTATACGCTCCAGCGTTCAAAGGGACTTGGTGAGAATGAGCCTGAAATGATGTCGCTTACTACAATGAATCCAGATACAAGACGACTTATAAAGATAGATGCTGACGAAGTTGAAAGAACTGTTCAGATGTTTGATTTACTGCTTGGAGATAATCTACAAGGAAGAAAAGATTTTATTGCTGAATTTGGAAGTGATTATCTTGAAATGGCTGATATAAGTTAAAATTTTTAGAATATACCTCTGAATTATACATTATTCAGAGGTATGTATTTTAATTATATTGTAATTTTATGAAATTTATTTTCTTGACAATATTATCAGTATATGTTATACTTAATTTGAATTGCGTTATAAAAAATATAATGTTTTTCAAGTTGTTTTGTAAAATACAAATAATTTTGATAAGGAGGTTTGCTATGAGAAAAAGTATTGGTATTCTTGGAGCAGGAACTTGGGGGACTGCATTGTCTGTACTTCTTTCGGAAAATGGTCATAATGTAACAGTTTGGTCTGCCATAAAAGAAGAAATAGATTATATAAATACAAATAATGTTCACCCAAAGCTGAAAGATACGCTTCTTCCCAAAAATATTGAGTTTACTTCAGACATAAGAAGTGTATGCGAAAACAAAGACATTATTATTTTTGCTGTTCCTTCTGTTTTTATCAGAAATACAGCAAAGCTTGTCAGAGCGTACATTAATGATAATCAGATTATTATAAGCGTTGCAAAAGGCATTGAACAGGATACATTATATACTATGACAGAAGTTATTTCCGATGAGATAAAAAATCCAAATCTGAAAATAACAGCTCTTTCAGGCCCTACACACGCAGAGGAAGTTATAAAAAAACTGCCTACCACAATAGTTGCTTCAAGTGAGAATATAAAAATTGCTGAAGAAGTTCAGGACGTTTTTATGAATTCATATATGCGTGTATACACAAATACTGATATAAAAGGTGTCGAACTTTGTGGAGCTATGAAAAATATTATTGCTCTTTCAGCCGGAATTTCAGATGGTCTTGGTTATGGAGATAATGCAAAGGCTGCTCTCATTACAAGGGGAATGGCTGAAATATCAAGGCTTGGAATTGAAATGGGTTGTAATGTTCATACCTTTTATGGTCTTACTGGTATAGGCGATTTGGTTGTAACTGCTACGAGCAGACATAGCAGAAACAATAAAGCAGGATATTATATCGGAACAGGTCTTTCTGTGAAAGAATCAACAGAAAAAGTAGGTATGGTGGTTGAGGGAATAAATGCTGTTCCTGCTGCCATAAGACTTGCAGAGAAATATAATGTTGATATGCCAATAGTTTTTTCCGTTAATGATATTCTAAATGGAAAATCTGACCCTGCAAGTATTGTGAATATGCTTATGAATCGTAATAAAAAAACAGAAATTTTAAAATCTGTTGACGATGAAAATTGATTGTTAAATCGGAGGTTCTACTGATGAAGGAAAAAAAAGTTAATCTTAATATTAACTTAAAATCTGTTTCGGTTAAAATGAAAAAAGCATTTGCTGTATGGCTTACAGCATCTATTCTATCGGCTGTGGCTGTTTCAACTGTA
>JAZKXQ010000156.1:0-8915 GCA_045611725.1 Oscillospiraceae bacterium | reverse complement strand
TTTCTGCTCTGGCTGCATACTCTTTTTTACCTAAAAAGCCTACTGTATTTTCTGAAAATGAGGAAATAAAGGATTTTTTATGCCTTGTTGACTGATTTTTTCTTGTCGAACTCACGTTTTTTTAATATCTAATTTTAAAATAATATCTCGTTGTTATATTATTTTTAGGTTTTCCCCATTTAACTTCAATCTGAACTATACAACCATCGTCAAGGGTCATAGGCACTTCCAAAGAGGTCTTATCCTCATAGACAGGATTATATTCCATATCATATACTGTATAAAATATATCGCCCTCGTGAACTCCTGTAAAGGATACAGCAACATTTTCACTGCCGTTCTGATTAAATTCCTTCATAGCCCCCGATAATTCATTTAAAGGTTTTACATCAAATTCAGTAATTTTATCTTCATACTGTTTTTCATATGTAATTCCCTCAATTTCCACAGATTCAGTACTTGTAACAACATAAACTGTACCCATAAATTTTGTGGCACTGTTATTTCTATGCAAAATCCCTGCAACTCCCAAAAGCAAAACGGTCATTGCAATTAAAGCAACAATACGGCTTTGAACTTTCTCTTTTTTACTTTCCATCGGCAAAACCTCACAAAAATAGTATATATCTATATTGTATATTAAATATGACAAAATTGCAAGTATTATAGCAAAATTTTTAAAAAAATTATTTTATTTCTTTTTCAAATTCTTCAATAAGAAAAGAAACTAAATCTTTTAAAGGTTCACTGCCTTTCAATGCATTTTTTATACATCTTATATAAGCTATATTATTGCCATTATCCTTAGCCATTAAAGCACAGCTCATATAATATCCAAATCTATGTAAAGGAGGCATAACTTCAACATCATTTTCATTAAGAAGTTCGGGATTATATATATTAAGAACATAATCCGAAAGTGTATAGATAAATGTATAATACAAATCGTGTTTTTGATTATCATCAAGTTCATTCGCAGAAAGTACAGCTGTTTCCAATGCTGACACAATCCAGAAAAAATGTCTTATAGAACTTGTAAAATTATCAATATCAGCATATTCAAGTACTACTTCTGCAAAATCATCGTGTACTGATGCAATAACTGGAAAATGACTTCTTACCTGGTCATAACTCATCTTATCTATGGCATTTGACATATCTGCATTATATTTCATAGCAAGATACACAAGCTCAGAATATCCACCCTCCCAGTTTTCCACTGAATCAAGTACTTTCTGAATTTTTTCTGTAATATCAGGATTTTCCTGTTCTGCAATAAGCTTCATAATTGAAACAAATACATCATCAGAATTTATCTTTGAAATTTCTTTTGCAAATTCCAATTTGTTATCAGAAATTTCAAAATACTGCTTCTCTATCTGTTTACTTGCTATATTAATTTTATCAGAATCTTTTGTTTCAAGAGTTCTTTCATAAAAATCAGCAACATATTTAAATCTTTCAGAGGTATCAGCCATAGTAGAAATAATTTCAGAGTATATTTTAAAACGTGCAAAATCTATATTTTTTACAGATATTTCTTTAAGTAAATTAAGTGCATCATCATCTCTGTCAAGTTTAAAAAGACAATGTGAAGCATTTAAAACACTATCCTGATATTCACAAGGATTAACAGCTTGTATAGCACTTGACCTTAAATCTTCAATATCTATTTTTCCATCAAGATATTTCCTATACATTTCAAAATATTTTGCATAAAATTCATATGATTTTTCAAATTTTTTTTGTAAATAATAAATGTATGCTATCATTTTATGAATTTGAATAGTACAAGCAGCATTTTCTACGCCATCTAAATCCATATATTCTTCATAAATTTTTTCAGCTTTTTCATATTCTTCTTTAAATCCTAAATATTTTATATAAGCTTTATAACAATGATTTCTATATATACTTCCTTTTCCTTTACGACATATTTCAAGCCATTCTGTAAGATATTTTGCTTTTTCCTCACCATATGTTACATCACATAGATGACAAAGGGTTCTCGGACTTTCAGGATTTTTTTCATACTCTTCAAGCAAAGGTTTTAGATTTCTTTCATCTTTTGTATCCTTTTGATTTTTATTTTTGAAAACATATCCATAATGATGAACAAAAGTAGTAAAATATCCATGAGGATAATACATAGGAAGGAATTCATGAATTTCTCCTTTAAACTTAATATCTGAGGTAAGTTTTACCATACGGCTTCCAAGAAAATCAGAGTAATATTTTTTTGTATCATCACTATAATTTCTTATTATATAACTTGCTGAATTATACTTTTCATATAGTTCTGGATATTTAAAGAAGTTAACCATTTCACTTATATCTTCATCAAAATATTCATCTGCATCAAGGAACATAAACCATTTTCCGGTTGCTCTTTCAAGACCACAATTACGGGCAGCTGCAAAATCATTGCACCATTCAAATTCTAAAAATTTATCAGCATATTTTTTAGCAATTTCAATAGTTCTGTCAGTTGAACCTGTATCAACAATAATCAATTCGCTTGGTATCTGTTCTCTTAAAGGCAATAAAGCTTTCATACAGTTTTCAAGATGTCTTTCTTCGTTCTTTACAATCATACCTATTGAAAGTAAAATCTGATTATCATTTTGATTTCTGTTTAATTTAACTTTCATAAAAATCCTTTCTTAATAACAAACCGCCCCTCTTTTGAAGGAGCGGTTCTTGTTATAAAAACAATAGTTAATATTCTGAAACTTAACCAAGAAATTACTGGAGAAGCTGAAGAACATTCTGTGTCTTTGTATTTGCCTGAGCAAGCATTGACTGAGCAGCTTGTGTAAGAACATTCTGTGAAGTATACTTCATCATTTCTTTAGCCATGTCTGTATCACGGATACGACTGTTTGCTGAGTTCATATTTTCTGAAGCAGTATTAAGGTTATTAACTGTATATTCAAGTCTGTTCTGCATAGCACCAAGGTCACCACGCTGTGAAGATACATTGTCAATAGAATCTCTAATCATCTCAGCAGCCTTAGAAGCGATAGCCTGGTCACTGATATTAATAGTCTTACCACCCTGATATGCTGAAGCTGTACCTTCTTTAATTTCTGAAGATGAACCAGTTACACGAGCATTAATTGTTAATGTATTTTCATCATCAGACGCACCATTATTAATAAGAATACCATCATCAGCTGTTGTTTCTGTACCATCTGCAGCAATATAAGTAACTTTATTACCCATAGATTCAAAAAGCTTATCAGTTGTAAGTCTCTTAAGACTTACAGCAAGCTTATCAGCTTTGTTTGAAGTTTCACCAATCTGAAGTGAAAGTGCTTTACCTTCAATTCCACCGATTTTAGTACCCTTTTCACCAATAACATCATCCTGACCATTTTCCATAGCACCATTAAAGAGCTTGTTGCCATTGAAGTTAGCTGTAAGAGCAATACGGTCAATTTCAGCACAAAGCTGATCCATTTCAGCCTGGAGAGCCGCACGGTCTGTACCAGCAAGACTACCTGTTGTTTGTACACCATCAGTACCTGTAAAAGCACCAACACCATAAGCACCTGTACCAGTCTTATTAGTATTTTCATTGATACCGTTAGCAGATTTTTCAGCAAGTTCAACCATACGGTTAAGCATATCATGAACTTCACCAAGGTAACCTTCAGCTGTCTGAATGAGTGAGATACCGTCTTCGCAGTTTGCTGAAGCTGTATCAAGAGCCTTAATCTGAGCTTTCATCTTTTCAGAAATAGCGAGACCAGAAGCGTCATCACCAGCACGATTAATCTTAAAACCTGATGAAAGTTTTTCAAGTGACTTACCAACTGCGTTGTTGTTCTTGTTAAGGTTTCTGTTTGCGTTTAAAGCCGCAACATTAGTTCTAACTACCATTCCCATAATAATACCTCCATGTAAATAAAAAAATTAATTTTGATTGACTTTGCGAGGATATCCATTCCCCACAAAAAAACGATTGACTTTAAACCGGTTTTAAAGTTCATTCAGCATTTTTATGCTTGTACTTAATAAATCGTCCACTTAATAAGAAATTAAAGGGTTAATCTTTCACAAAGTCAAATATATATTTTTGTGCATATTATACAAATCCAGTTAATAAACAGCCTTTTGCTGAATCTGTTCACGCTGTTTCTGGAAAAGATATGCACAAAGAATATCATTTTCATTTGAATCGTCAAAAGCAAACTGACAGCCATAATAATAAACTCCCAGTTCATTATATTCAACCATTCTTATAACTTTACACTGCCACAGGTAAAGTTTTCCTTTTATATCAAATTCAACCCATATATCCTGATTTGTCTGCAATTCTTTTTTAGTTTCAATCTGCAGACCACTAAGACTGAGGTCATTTACAACAATTTTTATAGGCTCTGAAAGCTGAGCCTCAACAAGCGTATTTGCTATGTACATATTTGTATGATTTTTAAGGCTGACTCTGAAAAACTCTCGCCTTTCGTGGTCAACAAGTGACATAATATCAACGATTTTCATTTCTTCTTCATTAGATGTGAGAACTTTTCCCACAAGAACACGAAAACCTGATTTATTATTAAAAATATTTATTTTTACTCTTGTTCCAAAGCTTATAAGCTCCATATTGCCATCTCTATCGGCAACTTTTATGGAATCCGCTTCTATTTCCTTTATTTTTCCTCTGGAAATAAGCTGATTTTCCATAGTTTTTATTTCACATAATGATGAAATATAATTTTCAGGTATTAACACAAAAACATCACCTTTCTAAAATAAATTTTATTTTTTCTTTGTTATTGAGGGTCTATTTTTTATCTGTGCCGAGGTTTTTATAAGCTGACAGTATATAGCTGCAATTACCTCATAGAGTTCAGGAGGTATCGGTGTTCCTACATCAAGCATACATAATAATGACGCTGCACTGTCATCTCTGAATACAGGAATACCATTATTTTCTGCTATATCTATTATCTTGTCAGCAATTTCACCGTATCCCGAAGCGATTACCACAGGTGCTTTATCCTGTTCAGCATTATATTTTAAAGCTACTGCTTTATTTCTGTTAGATTGTGACATTTACACCAGTCCTTTTATATGGGAGAGTTTTAAATACTTCTATAAGTGAGCGTGAATGAGTACATTTATCTATTCTTATATCCTTAAAACGATATTCTGAAAATCTTATACATTCTGAAAAACTCCTATTAATATCCTTAAAATGCTCATAATGTTCTTCAGGACAAAGAAGTGACATTGAAATATCCTTTCCACTTACAAAAAGCTCCATTTCAAACTGTCCTATACTTTCTATATCGAAAACGATAAGCATATGTGTATTATTTTTTACTGCTCCATTTGATTTTTTAGTTTCTTCATCTTCCTCTGAATTTATCCATATTTCTGCAAATGCTTTCATATCCATATCCTCAACAGGAATAACAAAATGCAGAAGCGGAGTAAAATTGCACGGAGATGATAAAAGACTTTCAAGAATTTTATCAATTTTCTCTGAATTTACCATCTGGGCAGTAGTGGAATCAGCCTGTTTACCGATAAGCCCGGTAAGAGCCTCCATAACCTTTGAGGCAGGTACGTTTTCAGAATTAACTTCTCCACTTGTAAATTCATTTATAAGTTTTATGAGTTGAGTTTTATCCTCACGACTACTTAAAAGCCTTAAAAGATTTCTTGCAGCGTCGCTTGTAAAATCGGTATTTGAATTATATCTTGTAAGATTATATTTTATTATTGAAGCCATTTTTGAAAGTTTTTCAGAAAATAATATACTCTTTTCAGAATCTTCCATAAGTACCATAACTTCTTTTTTAAGGTCATTAAAATTGAGTTTTGCCTCCTCAATATTGCTGAATTTATCAGCAAGTTCTGTAAGACGTGCTGAAAGACTGGCACTGCCCTCAAAACCGTCTGAAAGAAATCTAAGACCATTTTCAATGGAAGTAAGTATTTCCTCTCTGCTTCCCTGACAGCTTATTGCTTTTAGAAGATTTGCAACTGCATTTCTCATTTCGGGACTTTTATTCTGTGCAGTAACATTTCTTAAAAAATCGAAAAGTTCTCCTCTGAATGATGTAGAGTTATTTTCCTGATTTTTCATTTCCTGTGCAATCTGTTCAGGTTCAAGCATAAGCTCATCAAAAAGCAATTGCATTTCCTCTGTTAAAGGCTTATTATTAAATGGCATAAGAGCAATCATTTCACGGAGAGTGAAAATATTTTTAAGGAATGAAACAGTAACTGCAGGGTCTTTAAGCATATCAAGAAGAAGTTTTGGAGCTCCATCGTCAAAAAGTCCGTTATTCTGTTTCAGAAGTTCGGAATCCGGAGAAGATTTTACAATCTTGGTAGTATCCTGCATATTAAATTCAACATTTTCAAGAACTCTTGCATCTGCTGTATGATGAATCATATTTTTATTGTTTAATGGTGATGTAATTCTGAGCATATCTGCCATAATTGTAACCTCCTTTCCGAATTAAATTATTTTCTTAAACTGTTTACTATACTTTCAAGCTCATCAGCTGTCTGAACTACTTTAGCACTGAACTGATAAGCTCTTTGAGCTACAATAAGGTCTGACATTTCTTTTGCAAGGTCAACGTTTGACCTTTCAACAGTACTTGTATATACACGATTTGCCATATCCATAGTAACGCCCACAGGCTCACCAGAAATATCAGTAACAAGAAAACTTGACCAGTCTGTACGCTGAAGCCCATAAGGATTAGAAAAAGTATACAAACCAAGTTCTTCAGCTATTACACGATTGTTTATATTTCCGTTAATATCGTATTTTATTGTTATACGGTTTCCATCGTGGTCAAGAACATACGCACCATCAGAAGTTACAAGATAATCCCCGTTATCTTCAACGCTTATTCCGAAACTACCGTCCTTTGTATATTCAATTCTACCCTTTCTTTCAACACAGAAAAGAGCCTCTCCTGCAATTGCAAAGTCAAGAGGATAATCGGTCTGCTGAAGATTTCCCTGAGTAAAGAGCATATCCTGACCTGCAAACATTACGCCGTGACCTACTTTATTCTTATCATTTTCCTCAAGTTCCCTGTTTATATTTGTATTCATATTGCTGTATATAAGTTCTCTGAAAGAAGCCTTTGTACTTTTATAGCCTAAAGTACCTATATTAGCAATATTATGAGATATAACATCTACTTCATTCTGATAGGCTCTCAAACCTGAAGCACCTGTATAAAAAGCGATATTCATAATAACAATTCTCCTTTATTAAGTAATACTTGCAAGTTGAGCAGCTTTTGCATTCATAGTATCAACTATGCCAATAGCTGTACTACAAGCCTTATAAGCCTGTTGAGCCTCGATAAGTCTTGTATATTCGTGATTTATATCAATATTTGAGCGTTCAAGCGTATACTGATAAACACTAAATCCTTCAGCATTTCTTGTTTCTTCGCATATAAAGAGAGCATTATCATATTTCACAAGGTCTGTTTCATTTACAGGCATAGTAATTTCAAGCTGACCTATAACTTCATCAAATTCATTGACAACAGTTCCGTCATTATAAACTGTAAATGATGAACCATTAGTCTGAATAAACCCGTCCTTACCGATAACACGACCATACGGAGGAAGTATAAGATAACCCTCTGTATCAACATCGAAATTTCCATTTCTCGTCATATAAACACGTTCTTCACCCTGAATATTGAAATACCCCTCGCCTACTATTGCACAATCAAAAGGGCTGTCAGATTCTTTAAGTGAACTTCCATCATAATTAACGGGAACATCTTCAACGATACTGACCTGAGAACCTGTTCCTATATATGTATTAAAACCGTTACCATTACCATCAACTCTTACGAGATAATCCTGGTCAAAAGTACTTGTAACAACTCTTTCACCTCTGAAACCAGGGGTTTCGGCATTAGTAATATTATTACCTATAACATTTATATTTCTCTGCTGTGTAAGCAGACCTGAAGCTGCCGTATAAAAACCTGTGAGCATAAAAACTCTCCTTTTTAAAATTCCATATAATCGCTTAATTTTTCTTTAATTTTCAACATTGCTCTTGAATTTATCTGCGAAACTCTCTGAACTGTTACATCAAGAACTTCAGCAATCTGAGCAAGTGTAAGATTTTCATAGAAATAGAGTGTAACAACAAGTCTGTCACGCTCTGGAAGGCTGTCAAGAGCCTCTTGAATAACTTCTTTAAGCTCCTGTCGCATAACTTTTTTTTCAGGGATTATATCATCATTTGCAGGACTATCAAAAATTCCACCCATCTGTGAAACATTCTGGATAAGCTCCTCAAATGAAAAAACCACTCCTCCCGAAATTTCCTCATAGCATTTCATAAGCTTTTCAACAGTTATCCCCATTTTTTCAGCAACTTCCTCATCAGTAGGATCACGCCCCAGAAGATTACTTAATTCACTTATCGTATTGGAAATTTCTTTTTTTGTTGTTCTGACACGTCTTGGAACCCAATCCTGTTTTCTGATTAAATCTATAACACTACCCTTTACTCTCATAAAGGCATATGATTCAAAACGTATACCTTTATTATAATCGAAACGTTCAATGCTGTCAATAAGTGCAATCATTCCCTGATTGACCATATCATCAACCTGAGCATAACTCGCAGCAAGACTTCTTAACTGCATAGCAACTATTTTAGGAATATGGCTGTATTTCATAACAAGGTTGTTTCTTATTCTGACATCGCCTGTTTCCTTATATTTTTTCTGAATTTTATAAAATTCCTCATCTGTCATCTGCTCGTTTGACTTTTCAGGACTATCAATCATTAATATATAAACCTCCCTGTTTTTTAATCTCCACCAAATTAATCAATGGTTATGTTGCCGAGAGCCTGAACCTGAATATTTGAATCTATTTCATTGAATGAAATTACC
>JAZKXQ010000155.1:0-1935 GCA_045611725.1 Oscillospiraceae bacterium | reverse complement strand
TCTTCTCGTTATAGAAATAAAAGAAAAAAACTTGGTCTGCGTGTCGCTTTGATTTGTGGTATATATAATTTTCAAAAATAGGTTATTAAACAGGTCTATTTTACTTCTCATTTTTTCACCTATGCATTATTTAATGAATTGTCAGGGCTTCGCCCCGACACCCCATTCGCTTTTCCAAAGAAGCGAAACCAAAAACTTAATTTTATTATCTTTTTTCCTTAAATAAAATTTTCGTGCCAGTAAACACATATTTTACTTAAATTTGTAACGAATTAAAGTCTTTTGCTAAGCTTTTCTTCAGAAAAGCGTAAAATTATCTTTTTATAAAATCATTTTATCAGAAAATATATTTAAAATCAATATTCTATTTATATTTATCTTTTAATTTCTGTATATCTTTTTTATCAATCCATTCTTCCGAATATCCACAACTACAGCAAAGGTATCTGTTCACTTTAACAGCTGAAAAAATTGTTATACCTACAGGTATATTATTTCCACTACCATAAGCTCCTGCATTTCCATTAATCCTTATAATATCTGAACTATTACATTTCGGACATATTTTGTTATTTTTCATAATTCCTCCTATAAAACAAGCTACTTCTAACATATAAATCAGAAGTAGCTTTTATAATTAAAGAATAATTGATTTACCTGTCATTTCTGCAGGCTGTTCAAGACCAAGAATTTTAAGCATTGTTGGTGCTATATCAGCAAGTACTCCGCCCTCTCTGAGTTCACAGTCCATACCAACAACTATAAATGGAACAGGATTTGTTGTATGTGCAGTAAATGCAGAACCATCTGGTTCATACATCTGGTCAGCGTTTCCGTGGTCAGCTGTGATAAGGGCAACGCCTCCCTTATTTGTTACAGCGTCAACTACTGCACCTACGCACTTGTCAACAGCTTCAACAGCTGATTTTGCAGCATCAAATACGCCTGTATGACCAACCATATCGCAGTTTGCAAAGTTGAGTATCATTACATCAAATTTATCTGAATTAATAGCATTTACTGCCTTTACTGCAACTTCATATGCAGACATTGATGGCTTGAGGTCATATGTTGCAATTTCCTTAGGTGAGGCAATAAGCTCTCTTTCTTCATTTTCATACTGCTTTTCAACGCCACCATTAAAGAAAAATGTAACGTGTGCATACTTTTCTGTTTCAGCAATTCTAAGCTGTGTAAGTCCCTTTTCAGCGATATATTCACCAAATGTATTTGTAAGTGACTGTGGCTTGAATGCTATATCAACATTAGGCATTGTAGCGTCATACTGAGTAAAGCATACGAAATAAAGAGGAAGTTTTTCTCTTTCAAATCCACTGAAATTATCATCAACAAATGTTCTTGTAATTTCTCTTGCTCTGTCAGGACGGAAGTTAAAGAATACCATACTGTCATTAGCTGATACCTTACCATTCTTACTGCATACACAAGGTACTACAAATTCATCTGTAACGCCATTGTCATATGATTTCTGCATAGCTTCAACAGGACAATCATAAAATTCACCAACACCATTAACCATAGCGTCATATGCTTTCTGTACTCTGTCCCAGTTGTTATCTCTGTCCATAGCATAGTAACGACCATTTATTGTAGCAATTTCACCTACTCCGATTTCTTTCATTTTGTCGCAGAGTTCAGCTACAAAATCCTTACCACTTGACGGAGGAACGTCACGACCGTCCATAAAGCAATGAACATAAACCTTTTCAAGACCTGATTTCTTAGCAAGTTCAAGAAGTCCATAAAGATGAGTATTATGGCTGTGAACACCACCACTTGAAAGAAGTCCCATCATATGAAGTGCAGAATTATTCTTCTTGCAGTTTTCAATAGCTGATGTAAGAGCTTCATTATTGAAGAAATCTCCGTCCTGAATTGACTTGGTGATTCTTGTAAGCTCCTGATAAACAATTC
>JAZKXQ010000154.1:0-8168 GCA_045611725.1 Oscillospiraceae bacterium | reverse complement strand
GGCGTCTGAAATTTTTCCTGGCGACGCAAACTGTGATAACTTTGTTGACATAAGGGATATAACAACCTTAAATCAGCATATCATCAAAAGTCTTGAAATGTCCGAAACAGGTATGAAAAACTGCGACTTTTTCGGAGATAATCAAATTACAATAAGCAATCTTGGTTTGCTGAAAAGTTATATTCTGGGCATTTCCAAAAGTCTTGAACAGTCAGCTGTTGAATTTACTTATGAGCTTAAAGAATATGAGCAATTTTACAAATGCAATGGGGATTTTGTAATATCCACATATGAAGAATTTATCAGCCTTTGTGAAAAGGGAGATATAAGCGACAGACTACAATTATACTATGATGAAACATTTTTTGATGAAAATGTTCTTTACCTTGCAGGTAATACCACAGGCACACTTGACGGATATATGACAGAACAGTTTAAAAATGCTGTTATCAAAGAAAACGGAACTATCACGCTGAATTTATCAGTAATGCTTGGCTGTGATGCCTATGGCAACCCACATAAAGAAGTAACTCATTATGATACAATAGCTATGCATATTCCTAAAAAATGCTATAATGATGAAACTTTTAAGCATACAGTTAAGGAATACGGAACAGGCGGAGTATTCTTTGATTATGATTATGAAGAATGTTCATATCGTTATGATGGTTCAAATGATATAAAAGGCGATTTGAAAATAGAAACTTATGAAGAATTTCTGAAATCCAAGGAAGAAGGAAAACTTCCTGAATTAGATGAAAACAAATATAATGAAGCATTTTTTGAAGATAATCTGATTTACATTACATCCTGTTTCGGACATTCAAGCTCTAATTACATTGAATTTAAAGGTATCGACATATCAGAAAATGGAATAAATGTAAATCTCAATTCAAAACATTATTTATACTGTAATGTAACTTGTGATATAATCAATACCCCATACATAGTCACAGTTTCAAAGAGTTTACTCGCCCAGACAGGAATACCAAGCGAATTTACAACAACATTTAAAACCGTTCACTGTGATTCAACCGGAAGAATAAACCTTGATTGCACTACCGATTACACATTTGAAAGTTCAGATTATGACCTTGAAAAATGCGATTTGATAACATCATATTCCGATTTGGAAAAAGCAAATATAAGCGTTAAAAATTCAGACGGAGAGATAAAAAATCTTACAGAGATTTATTCAGAGGAATTTTTTAATGAAAATGTGCTTTGTTTCCAGTTGACAGATGAAACTACACAATACAGCCTTATTGACAGCATTGTTGCACAAGATGATAAAATAATTATCTATTGTATTTATCACAATGCCATAGAATTAACACAAAAACCTCTGATAATTCTTAAAGTTAAAAGAGAAACATATGAGGGTCAGGAAATTGAAATTAATACCAGAGATTTATCATAATTATTTTAAATATTAAGATATTTTATGAAAAGGAAACTCTTATTTAATGGGGTTTCCTTTCGCTTTTTGCGACAAGCTGTCGCCTGCAATTCGTGACAAAGTTAAGCAAAAAATATAACATATTGGCTCGGTAACTTTAGTTTAATTGTAAGATTTGACAGCATTAAAAAATCCATCGAATTTGCGTTAAATTATAAATTTTACTTATTGTCGCAAAATTTTTAAAAAAATTTAAAAAAAATGCTTGACATTTCATATTTCTTATGATATAATAATTAAGGACTTGAGGGAAAGACCTCAAAAACAAAATAATATGCGCTTGTAGCTCAGCTGGATAGAGTAACTGGCTACGAACCAGTAGGTCGGGGGTTCGACTCCCTCCAAGCGCGTTTGAAGCGAAAGAACAGTTTTTACTGTTCTTTTATTTTTTTACTATAAATTAAATCTTTGAGAATATTTTGTAATTATTTTTTTAATAATTTGATATGGACATATACCTTAATATGTATTATAATTATGTTACCCCTTAAAAATACAAAAAGGAGATTAACAGATATGAAAAAAATAATAAATAAAATAATTAGTGGCACATTCGCCCTTATGTTTGCTGGAGTTTCAATGCTCCCAGTATCAGCCGATTCAGTCCGTACAGTAACAATAGGTGCTGACCTCTCAGAAGAACAAAAGGCTAAAATCTTTGAGTTTTTCAATACTGATGATACAAAGGCAAATGTAATTGAAATAACAAATGCTGATGAAAGACAATACCTTGAGGGAATTGTTGCAGATAATATTATTGGTACTCATACATATAGCTGTGCTTATATTGAGCCTACTACAGAGGGCGGAATTTTTGTAAAAACTGCAAATCTTAACTGGGTAACTGCTGAAATGCTTGGAAATGCTCTGCTTACGGCTGGAGTTGAAAACTGTAATGTTCTTGCAACAGCTCCTTTCGAGGTTTCGGGAACAGGTGCATTAACAGGCGTTATGAAAGCTTATGAGGTTTCTACAGAAACTACTCTTGATGAAGATAAAAAACAACTCGCAAGTGAAGAACTTGTCCTTACTGCTGAATTATCCGATGATGAAAATCAGGAGGACGTTCTTCAGGCTGTAAACGATATAAAACAGGAAGTCCTTGAAGAAGGTACTGTGGATAAAGAAAAAATCAATAATATAATAATAAATGTTACAAATGATTATAACCTTAGTCTTACTCAGGAAGAACTTGAAAAACTTAATGGACTTATCCAGAAGTTTACAGAGCTTGATTACGATAAAGAACAGTTTACAGATTCCCTCCAGAATTTTAAAGATAAACTTACAGGAGCAGCTGAAAATCTTCCTTCGGCAGAAGAAACTAAAAACTGGTTTCAGAAAATATGGGAAGCTATTGTAAATTTCTTTAAAAATCTTTTTGGAAATGCTGATGAAGTTACTGAAAATGTACAGCAAGGCATTGATGAGGCTGCTGAAAAAGCTGCTGATTTCTTTGATGATATAAATACAGATGTAATCTCTTTTGATGATGAAGAACCTGCCGAAGAAACTGTTTCTCAACCTGCTGAGGAAATTCCTGCTGAAGATACAGCAGTAATAACAGCACCTGCTGAAGAAGTAATTCCAGAAGAAACAATTGCTGAAAATCCAGAAAATGAACAGGAAATTATTGAAGAAGAAATTCAGATTACAGAAGCTATTGAATAAATAAGGAGTAAAATTTTATGAGTAAATGGACAGATGAACAGCAACTTGCAATAGATTCATCAGGAGTATCAGTAATTGTTTCTGCTGCTGCTGGAAGCGGAAAAACCTCGGTACTTGTTGAACATATAATAAAAATAATTTCAGAAACCGATGAAAATGGTAATGTTAAAGTTCCTGCAAATCAAATGGTAATAGTTACATTCACCAATGATGCGGCTGCTGAAATGAAACACAGACTTTCAAAGCGTATTTCCGAAAAAATCTCTGAAAAACCTAATAATCCAGCATTAAGACAGCAACAATCCCTCTTGCAGTATGCTAAAATATCAACTATACATTCATTCTGTATAGATATTATAAGAGATAATGTTCATAAAACAGATTTTTCAGCAGGATTCAGAATTATTGAAGAAAATGAAGAAAAGCTTATAATAAATAGTTGTATAGATGAAACCATAGAAGATGGTTATAAAAATTTCCCTGAAGATATGGATTTGCTGTACAATTATTTCTGTAATGAAAATGATGAAGAAATAGAAACATTATTATTTAATATATACGAATTTATATGCAAAATTCCTTTCAGTAATCAATGGCTTGATAATATATGTGAAAGTTTTTCAAATGCTGAACTTATTGATAATACTTTGAATGAATATTGTTGTTGCATAGCTGACAGCCTTGAAATATACCTTAAAAATATTTTAACCATACAGAAAATTCTTGAAGAAAACAGTGACAGCTCTGAAAAAGCTGAAAAGGCTATACAAATTATTGATGATGAATATAAACTTGTGTCAGATATAATAAATCTTATCAGAAATGATTATAAAAGCGTATTTAATATGCCTTTTAAAACATCTACCCTTACTTTGAAAAATGTTTTTGAAGATGAAATAACAAAACGTGTTCAGGCTTTAAGAAATCAGTATAAGAAAAAAATAAATGAAGCTCTTGAAAAATTAAAAGATGTTACTGAAAATTATGAACAGGATATTAAATCACATTATGAAATTTGCTGTGTAATAAAAAAACTGATACATTCACTTAAAGAAAAAATAAATGAAGTAAAAATTGATAAAAATGGCATAAGCTTTTCAGACGCTGAAAATATAGCTTTAAATCTTCTTGCTGACAGAGATGAAAATGGAAATCTTATAAAATCTGAAATAGCATATCAGCTTTCACAATTCTATAAAATTATAATGGTTGATGAATTTCAGGATACAAACGATAACCAGAATAAAATTTTCACTCTCATTTCAGATACAGGAGATTATAATGCCTCTGTAAAAGGTAAAAATCTTTTCTTTGTAGGTGATGTAAAACAATCAATCTATGGATTCAGACTTGCAAACCCTAAGATATTTATAGATACCATAAAAAATTCCATTCCATATAAACATAACAATTCTGAAAATTCATATATAAAGCTTAATAAAAATTTCAGAAGTTCTTCAAAGATAATAGATTTTGTTAATTTCATATTCAGTAAAATAATGAATATGGAAACTGCTGAAACTGAATACAATGAAGACAAACTTATATGTTCTGAAAATAATATAACAGATGATATAAATAAAAATACTGAAATCTGTATAATAAATGCAGAAGATTCAAAAAGCAACGAAAAAAGCGTTTTAAATGCCAAATGGATAGCTTTTAAAATAAATGAAATGATTAAAAATAAATTCCCTGTTACAGATAAAGACGGACAAACCCGTCCTTGTGAAAACAGAGATTTCTGTATACTTTTAAGAGATAAAACAAAATCTTCCGTATATGCAGAAGAATTAAGTAAATTCGGAATTTTTTCATATTTTGAAGAAAAAGAAGGCTTTACCAAATTAAGAGAAATTTCTCTCGTTCTTAACCTTATGAGAGTAGTTGACAATCCACTTCTTGATATACCTCTTACATCTGTTATGCTCTCCCCTATGTTCTCTATGACTGCTGATGATGTTACCCAATTAAGACTACTTAACCGTGAAAAAAGTATGTATACATCACTTACAACAGCTGTAGAAATTATAAAAAATGCAGAAAAAGATGAAAATGGCAACACTATAATTCCTAAGGATTCACCCATCAAAGATAAACTTCTGCTTGAAAAAGCTGAAAAAATATATGATACAATAAATGAACTCCGTATATATTCTGCTACAGACACTCTTGAACAGCTTATAAGAAGAATTTATGAATGTACAGATTTTCTTTCAGTAATGCAGATATATGACGGTGGCGAAAAGAAAAAAGCTAACCTTCGTATACTTATAGAATATGCCAAAAATTATGAAAACAGCTCCAATGGAGGTCTTTCGGGATTTTTAAGATTTATTGAAAAATCCAGCCAGAAAAATGACAGTGGTTTCAAACACGGTTCTGCCTCATCTGGTTCTGAAAATGTTGTATCAATAAAAACTATGCATAAATCCAAAGGACTTGAATATCCATTTGTTTTCATAGGAGGAACTGAAAAACAATTTAATACCAGAGATATTACTCATTCATTCATAATAACAGACAGGGAAAAAGGTTTCGGATTTGTTTTGAATAATCCCGAAATACTATACAAATATACTACCCTGCCCTGTGAATTAATAAGGCTTAAAAAGAAAAAAAATCTTCTCAGCGAGGAAATGCGACTTTTATATGTAGCTTTAACTCGTGCAAAGGAAAAACTTTTTATTCCGATTGTAACAGAAAATAAAAAAATACAGGATATGAGCGTTAAAGTATCTGACGAACTTGACAACAATATTATTCTTTCAGCTTCATCAATGCAGGACTGGATTTTAATGGCTCTTTTATCAGATGAACAGATTAACAATAATATTTCAAAACTTTTCAATATTTCCAATAAAACAGATAATTCAAATCCTGATATAAACTTCTCCTATATGACAGCTGATGAATTAATTGAAATAGAATATAATACTACTGAATTATCAGAAGAAGATACCAAAAAGTCAGAAAATGCAGAAGATATTAAAAATAAAATCAAAGAAATGTTTGATTTCTTTAAAAATACATATGATTTCAAAAATTCTACACTTCCTGCAAAGCTTTCAGTTTCCGATATATCAAAATCCGATGATGATTTTGATATACCTTTGAAACGTCCGAAATTTATACAAGCTAAAAAGAAACTTACAGGAGCAGAAATAGGAACTGCACTTCATACTTTTATGCAGTATGCTGATTTTGATGAAATAGTTAAAAATCCGGAAAATGAGCTTAATGTATGCGTTAATAAAGGCTTTATAACCCAGAAAGAACGTGAATGTATAAAAGTTGAAAAGATAATGGAATTTACCAGCTCTGACCTTTTCAGAAGAATACAAAATTCAAATAAATTTACCCGTGAAAGAAGATTTATGATAAGCCTTAAAGATGTTGATACAAAGGGAATTGTTCCTGAAAAATATGAAGGAAATAATATTATACTTCAAGGTATTGCCGATATAGCATTCAATGAAGATGATGGACTTGTGGTAGTTGATTATAAAACAGATTACGCAACCTCGGAAGAAAATCTTATAGAAAAATACAGAAATCAGATACTGCTATATAAATTCGCACTGGAAAAAATTGAGGGCATTAAAGTAAAGGAATGTATTTTATATTCATTCCATTTTGGAAAAGAATTAAATATAATATAAAATAAATGAAAGCTGAAACAGATTATTTTTCTGTTTCAGCTATTATTTTATTCCTGTAAGTCATAGCCGACTGCTCAAATTTATTATCTCCAAACTGATAGTAAATTCTGTCTTTAAGACTATCGGGAAGATATTGCTGTCTGGCATAATGATTAGGATAATTGTGCGGATAAAGATAATTCTGCCCTTTTATTTCTGCACCTTCACCATCAAAATGACAATTCTGGAGATGTCTTGGAAAATCAAGATTTTCTGAATTTTCAATATCTTTCATAGCAAGATTTATTGCATTATATCCACTATTTGATTTTGGAGAAGTGCATAAAAGAATTACAGCGTCTGCAAGAGGTATTTTCGCCTCTGGAAGTCCTACCTGTAAGGCAATATCAGTACAGGCTTTTACTATCGGAATCGCATTGGGATAGGCAAGTCCTATATCCTCACAGGCTGTTACAAGCAATCTCCTTACTACTGAAACTAAATCCCCTGCAACAAGCAACCTTGACATATAATGCAATGCTGCATTTTCGTCTGAACCCCTTATAGATTTCTGAAAAGCTGACAAAAGGTCATAATGCTGGTCACCATCACGGTCATAACGCATATTGCTCCGTTGAGAAAGCTGTTTAACATTATCAAGAGTAATCTTTATTCCTCCGTTTAATGTTTCTCCTGCAATAATACTCAATTCCACAGTGTTTACTGCCTTTCTTACATCTCCACCGCAGGTATATGCAATATGTTCGCATACTCCCCTTTCAGTTTCAAGATTTATTCCCATATCCTCCGAAGAAATTCTGTATGCCCTTTCAACTGCTGGTATAATTTCATCTGCCGTAACAGGTTTAAATTCAAAAACAGTACATCTGCTTAAAATAGCACTGAATATGCTGAAATAAGGGTTTTCAGTAGTAGACGCAATAAGAGTTACAGAACCGTTTTCTATATATTCAAGTAAGCTTTGCTGTTGTTTTTTATTAAGATATTGTATTTCATCAAGATAGAGAAGTATTCCATTACTTGCAGAAAAAGTTCCTATTTCGGAAACAATTTCCTTTATATCGCTTACAGACATTGAAGTGCCATTCAGCTTATGAAGGCTCATATTTGAATTTTCAGCAATTATTCTTGCAACTGTAGTTTTTCCGACTCCAGAAACTCCGTAAAAAATCATATTTGGAATTTTTCCACTCTCGATGATACGCCTTAAAGCCTTACCCTCTCCAAGTATATGCTTTTGTCCTACAATATCATCAAGATTTTTCGGTCTTATTTTATCAGCAAGAGGTATATTCATTAAAAATTCTCCTTAACAAATACTTTCAATTCACTTCGTGAATAGTCAGGGCGTTGCCCCGACACCCCATTCGCTTTTT
>JAZKXQ010000153.1:0-4306 GCA_045611725.1 Oscillospiraceae bacterium | reverse complement strand
TACTGAAAATTATAATGAATTTCTTAAAGACCTTGAAAAAATTCTTGAAGAAAATAATGCAGAGGAAAAATTAAGGGAAACAGTTGCTGTATTCTCGGAAGATTATAAAAAAGCATTTGATTTTCATAATCAAAAAAATTCTGAAAATCCGGATAATATATCAGATAATAACATAGTATTTGAAACAGCTGAGAAAAAGCCTGAATATTCTCCAAGTGATGAGATGAAAAAACTTGCAGAAGAAATAACAAAGGATTATTCTTCAGATATTGAAAAGGCTGAAGCTCTTGAAATGTATTTTTTCAGAAACGGATATACATATAATTCAGAATACCAGAAAGTTGAGGGAGCTGATACAGATACATTTATTTTTGAGAGTAAAACAGGTGCTTGTTTTGAATACTCAACCGCTATGGTGCTTATGGCTCGTTCAATAGGTATTCCTGCAAGATACAATGAGGGCTTTATGGCGTCTGAAATTAATAAAGATGTAAAAGCATATGAAATAACAGGAGAAAATTCTCACGCATTCCCAGAGCTTTTCATATCGGGATACGGCTGGATTGGTTTTGAGCCTACTCTTTCAACTATGGAAGAAAATACAGATAAAGGAATAACTTCAGAACAGTTGATAATAAGCCTTGTATGTATCGGAGCTGTTTTATTATTCGGTCTTGGAATTATTACTGTGAGATTTATTTATCCTGCACTTTATGAAAAATATTTCAGATTTAAAATTTCAAAAATGTCATCAGATGAAATTTCCGTTACAGTTATAAACAGACTAAGAAAACTTACAGATACTGAAAATTCTCTTACTGCAAATGAATTTACAGAAATTATCAAAGAAAAATATAATACTGATATATCTGAAATAACTGAAATTTTCAATATATATCTTTATGGTTCAATATCTTCGGGAAATGATAAAACAGAAAAGCTTATTGAAAAATATATTCAGACTTATGAAGCAATTATAGAGTATTCAAAAGCTAACAAAAAAAATAAGAAATAATAAAAATAATGCTTATTGAAGTTAAGGAAATTTTAATCCTAAAGATACTTTGATAAGCATTATTATTTTTATATTATTATTGTTTTATTCTTTCCAGTAGTTTTTGCCTGATACAAAGCCTTGTCAACTCTTGTGCATAAATCATCAACACATTCGCAATATTTTGCCTGAGTAACACCTATACTTGTAGTCTGGGAATTCATATTATAATAAATATAATTTTCAAAAACAATCCTTATCTTTTCAGCTATTTTTTTAGCTTCAATAAGAATTGTATCAGGAATAAATATCATAAATTCCTCGCCTCCCCATCTTCCAGCAGAAGCATCGGGAGAATATTTTTTTAAAATATTCTGCATTACACTTGAAAGAGTTTTTATAACTTCATCTCCGCACTGATGCCCATATGTATCATTGACCTTCTTGAAATTATCTATATCAAGCATTATCAGACAGAACGGATATTCATTATCCTCCAGTGCTTTTTCTATGCGTCTTTGCATTTCGGCTCTGTTATAAAGACCTGTCAGACCATCTGTTACAGAAGCATATTCAAGCTTATGATTTAAATCTTCAAGCTCCGAGGTTGTAGCTTCTATAAAATGGGCAAGTCTTCCGAGAATGGAAATTTTGCCATCAATTCTAAATTCAGGAACACTGTGAATTTTATCTTTATCAGGCTCTCCCTCTCTCATAGCTGATATTACAAGCGTTACATTATGGTGACAAAGATTTTCACCTGTTCTTAGAAATTCTCCTGCAGTGAAAAATCCACTTGTCTGAGCAATATTCTGAAAAAGTGAAGTTTCTTTGCTTATGCTGTTTTCTCCCCAAAACGATTTTCTTGCAGAACAGGAAAATATATGTATTATATCAGGAGCAAATTCCTCAATTTCTTTACTTTCGGAATATATCGTTTCAAGGATTGAAACAGGGTCACCGTAAGTTATTCTTGCAACATCTCCTTCATTGATTGTTGAAGTAAGCACCAAAGAACCATCTGTATTTCCATACACAGGAACGTGCAGAAGATTTACGCCGTTTCTTTTACAGACAAACGGAAATTCGTGAGTATTGTCAAACAAATGCTCATCATTTTTGATATTAAGATATTTATGATAGACATTGTAAGCAGGTTCATTGTCAAATTCATAGAGAATATTATCCTTGGTTCTTGTTGCTGTAAATTTCTTGCCGAGAGGCTTCCAGCCTGAAATATACTTTGACTGCACATTAAAATCTTCACCGCCCATAAGAAGCAGTACAAAACCATTATCTGAAAATCCCTGTTTCTCTGAATATACATATGCTTTTGATGGATTACCCTCAAAATTAAAAGCACCTCCACCAAATATATGAATCTCCTTATTAACTGAAGACATATTATTGCAGAATTTTGTCATTGACTGACCAAGTATTGTAACATTAAATTCTATGGCTTTTACCCATTTATTATTATCCAATACTTTAATAATATTATCTGTTATTTCATCAATATTTGTTCCATCATAATCATAATGCAAAAGCTTTACTTTAGTCGAGGGCTTTTCAAAAATTATACATACTATCGTAATTTTTGAAATTGTATAGCAACCATCAATAATGTTTCCGTTTGTTGAACACGACATACATAAAGCGTCAGGAATTATTTCAATAATATATTTACATATATTATCAATTTCCGACGTTTTATCAATATCTGAATATATCTGAAATACTATATTTGAAAATGTATGCTTCTGACACCATTTTTCAATTTTCTGTAAATTTTCATCTAAAGATGTTTTTCCCTTATAATCAAACTGAAATTGTTTCATATTTCAAATTCACCTCACCTTTTGCATATTTCCCCCAATCCATACAAAATATTATAACATAATATTTTTTATTTGTAAACAATATCAATTAAATTTATTAAGCAAAAAAAGAAGACTCATAAAATGAGTCTTCTCCTCATAATTAATTAAAATAAATTTAAAAGCTGTTCTTCTTTTTCTTCGGAAACTCCATCATTAATTATTACAGGTTTATAATCTTCGCTGACTATCAAATTGCCTCCAAATATTTCAAATGTATTTTTATATACAATTCTGTTGTCATTTTCATCTTTAAAGAATATATTTATGTCAATTGTATAACATTCTTTCTCTTTTTTAAAGCTGTGATTTGAAAATAAAATATTTTCGCAGGTCATACCTTCCATAACATCAGTAATTCTTGATTCAAGCTGTGTTGTATATTCTTCTGTTCCATCTGTAAATTTATTTATTAAATATTCACCAGAAATCTTTTGCGATATTTCTAATGCTGATTCAAGAGAATTGTAATCATCTGGGTAAAGAGTATTTACAAGTATAGCATAATGCTTTTCAAACAGTTCACCTTTTGCCTCAAAAGGAACAATTACATCTCCCATTTCCATATTGTCAACATCAAATTGAATACTTCCCTCATCTGTTGAAATTGATACTCTTGTTGAAGTAAATACCCCACCTGACAGCATATCACTATAATCATTTGAAAGTACCTTAACAACAGTTTTTTTATCTTTAAGACACTCATTATAAAAGTTTGTAAGAACTTTTCTTCTATGTTCTTCAATATCTTCAAAATTTAAATATACACTATTACAAGGCATTATAGATGTATTATTCATAATATAATCTATATCACCTTCAACAAGCTTTGAAATAATCTTTTCATTATGAGATTTCATTATAATTGTTTCAAAGCTTGGCAGATAAGGTTCTCTTACAATCTGACCATATGTGAGATAACACCCTGCACCAAGTATTCCCACAAGTACAGCTCCTAAAAGTGCTGTTATAATCTTGCTTTTGAAAATACTTCTCTTGATTTTCTTAAAAGGCTTTGAAGCTTTCTGATTTTCCTCTATTATATTTGTTGGAATCTCCGTTGTATAAATCTCAAAAAGCTTTCTGCAATCAGCACATTCAGCAATATGCTCCTCTATTGTCTTTTTTACCTGCTCTGAACATACATTATCGCAGTACAAAGGCATTAAACTTTTGATTATTTCACAATTCATAACAAAACTCCCTTTCTCATTCGTCATTAAGTTTTCTGACTATTTTTTCTTTTGCACGGAAAAATATAATTCTTGCCCAACCATCACTTTTATCAAAAAGCTCTCCTATTTCCTTAAAAGACAATTCACTGAAAATTCTTAAAGAAAATACCTCTTTAAAAGGTTCATCTATTGTATGCAGGATTTTATGTATACGCATGTCGCCCGTGACGGCGGCCACAGCGAGATCACGAAGATCGACT
>JAZKXQ010000152.1:0-7447 GCA_045611725.1 Oscillospiraceae bacterium | reverse complement strand
TATGATGTTGTTGCTATCAACGACTTGACAAATCCTGCTATGCTTGCTCATCTTTTGAAGTATGACACAGCTCAGGGTAGATACGATGGTCACACAGTTGAAGCTGGTGAAGATTCTATCACAGTTGACGGCAAGACAATCAAGATTTATGCTGAAAAGGACGCTAAGGATCTTCCTTGGGGTGAAATCGGTGTAGACGTAGTTCTCGAATGCACAGGTTTCTATGTTTCAAAGGCTAAGTCACAGGCTCATATCGATGCAGGTGCTAAGAAAGTTGTTATTTCAGCTCCAGCTGGTAACGACCTTCCAACAATCGTTTACAGCGTAAACGAAAAGACTCTCACAGCTGATGACAAGATTATTTCAGCTGCTTCTTGCACAACAAACTGCCTCGCTCCTATGGCTAAGGCTCTTAATGATTATGCTCCAATTCAGAGCGGTATTATGTCAACAATTCACGCTTATACAGGTGACCAGATGGTTCTCGATGGCCCACACAGAAAGGGTGACCTCAGAAGAGCAAGAGCTGGTGCTGCTAATATCGTTCCTAACTCAACAGGTGCTGCAAAGGCTATCGGTCTTGTAATTCCTGAACTTAATGGTAAGCTTATCGGTTCTGCACAGAGAGTTCCTGTTCCAACAGGTTCAACAACAATCCTTACAGCTGTTGTTAAGGGTACAGATGTAACTGTTGAAGGCATCAACGCTGCTATGAAGGCTGCTGCTTCAGAATCATTCGGTTACAACACAGAAGAAATCGTTTCTTCAGATATTATTGGTATGAAGTATGGCTCACTCTTTGACGCTACACAGACAATGGTTTCAAAGGTTGCTGATGACCTTTACGAAGTACAGGTTGTTTCTTGGTATGACAATGAAAACAGCTACACAAGCCAGATGGTAAGAACAATCAAGTATTTTGCTGAACTTGCATAATTGATTGATATTTGAATTTAATCATCTTTAAAAAAGGGTATGACGGATTTTTCTGTCATACCCTTTGGTGCTATGTAGAAATTTTTCAATTTCCAAAAAATTAGATATGCAGGAATATCTTTAAAAAAATATCCTGCATATCAAAGATGATTTTCAGTGCATATTTTATTTATTGAGAGATAAATTTTTTAGCAAGGAAACATCTGAAACATTGATTTCGCTGTCTGAATTAACATCAGCAGATTTTTTCTGAATGGCTGTTAAAGATGTTGAATTGAGAATGTATTTTTTCAGAGCTACAATATCAAGAATGTCAATATTTCCATCAAGGTTAACATCTCCTACAACAACTTGAGATGTTCCTTCATCAGCCATAGGATATGATTTTAAATCTGGAAGTTCATCAAGTGTGATGCAATATTCACTGTTGTATATTTCTTTGAGATTTTCTGCTGGATTATTCTGTTCGCTTGTAAGATAATTCATATACCACGGGCAGAAATAAAGCCACGAAGCTTTATCCTTAAGAAGATTTTCAAGAGATGGAATTGAATCGTTTTCAGTCATTGCTACCATTTTTTCGCCGTCTGTACTCTGTACAAGACTATAAAAAGTAGATGAAATTGAACTGAGATTTGGTTTTCCGTCTACTGCGTTGTATTTATCATATCCTACAAGGTCAACAACATCATCTCCTGGATACCAGTCAGGTGATGTTGAATATGTATAGCCTGTCCAAGTCCATATAAGATTATCAAGTCCATATACATTTGTCAACTGGTCATAAAGGAGTCTGTAAAGCTTTTTGCAGGGTTCAGGGCCTTCAGCTCCCCACCAGAACCACGCACCTTCTGCTTCGTGGAGAGGTCGCCATAAAATCGGAACATCAGCCTCTTTAAGTTTTGTAAGCTGTTTTGCTATTTCGGCAATATCAGCCATAAGAACTTCATTTTCCCACGTTCCTTCGGTCAATGCTCTTGAGATGCTGAATGTTGTATAGGTTGCACTTGCTGATTCAACATAGAATGCAACATCTGTTCCACCTTCTTCTGATGGAACATTCCAGTGCCAACATACAGTTGCAATACCGTTATACTCATTTACCCATTCAATAGCTCTTTCAGGTGCATTATCTTCCCAATCAGAATTTGAACGGTATGCAAGAAAATCAATTCCACGAATAGCTGGTTGTTTTCCAGTAGTTTCAAGGATATACTCAAATTCTGCCTCGTTATCTTTGATATATGTATCAGGGTCATTCCACTGATTATAATTATGAGAACCACAATATTCCTGTTGACCTGAAATTATATGATTTCCATACTGGTCGCAAAGGTAGTTGTAAAGACGTTTTGCAGAATCAGATGCATTCGGATTTGAAAGCTGACGAGTAGGGGAAAGATTTTTAAGACTTTCATCTGCTGGTTTTATTGTAAGGTAATCGAACATTGTATATGCCCAGTATGCACTAAGTTCAATTGTATTTACACCTTCTTCAAGCATTACCACTCCACCCGAAGTTTCTTCAAATGTAAGATTGTGCTTAAAACTTACTTCACCTTGATTTACTCCGTTTATGTTGAGATATTGTACCTTTTTGTTAGGGTCATACGGTTCACAATAACATATTGTAAGTTCATAAAGACCGGCTTCCTCAACAGTAACATCAACACTTACAGTAGTACCTTTCTGGTCAAGATATGAAAATCCTCCTCCTGAAGCATTTGTAAGGTCAAAGTCTTCACCACTTCCATCTTCAGCAGTATTACCTGTCCAGGTTTCATTGTATATTTTACCACCATTTGTTTTTCCGTCTTCAAATTCATATTTTACCAATTCTTCAGCATTTGTCTTAGGAACAGGAAAATATATTCCCGAAGCTGTAAAAACTGATGCTAAAAGCAGACATACAGATGATTTTAAATGTTTTTTGTTCACAAAATATTCCTCCTTAATTATTTATAAATTTACAATATTATAATACCATAAAATAATAAAAATTTCAATATAAGAAGTGAAAATTCAAATCTATAAGCATATAAAAAAGGAAAACTATTGATTAAGTTTTCCTTTTTATTATATTTATTTAATTTTTGAATTAATATTCAACACCATATGTGTTTCTGTATTCAATCATCTTGTCAAGGTATTCCTGACCACCTATTATTCCGTCCTTTATAGCCTGAATAATATCATTTATTGTTACTATAGGATAGATTGAAATGCCGAATTCATTTTTTACTTCCTGAACAGCTGAAAGTTCTCCTGTGCCTTTTTCCATTCTGTCAACGGAAATAATCATACCTGTTATATCAACATCTGCATTAGCTTTAAGTATCGGCAGAACCTGTCTTATAGCAGTACCAGCTGTTATAACGTCTTCAATAATAACAACCTTTTCGCCGTCCTGAAGTTTTTTACCAACAATTACTCCACCTTCGCCGTGGTCTTTTGCTTCCTTACGGTCGAAACAGTAGTTGACTTCTGTTTCATACTTGTTGTAAAGAGCAATACTACAAGCAACAGCGAGAGGTATTCCCTTATATGCAGGGCCAAAAAGTGTTTCAACTTCGATATTATTGGATTTTATACATTCAGCATAATATTCTCCGAGTTTTGCAAGTTGAGTACCTGTTTTATAGTTCCCTGTATTTACAAAATAAGGAGCTTTTCTTCCACTCTTGAGAGTAAAATCTCCGAATGTAAGCACACCACATTCTGTCATAAATTTAATAAAACTTTCTTTGTAAGTCATTTTATTTTTACCTCCATAAATTAATTTTTATAAATTTTCAAGTTCATCAAGCCATATAGTCGCATATGCGTCACTTGGCATTCTGAAATCTCCTCTTGGGGAAAGAGTAACACTTCCTACTTTTACACCGTCGGGCATACAGGAGCGTTTGAATTGTTGTGTAAAGAATCGTTTATAAAATACTTTTTCCCATTTAAGAATAACTTCATCTTCGTATATGCCTTTGAATGAATATTTCGCTATTCTGAATATTTTTGACGGAGAAAAACCAAATCTGAGCATATAATAAAGGAAAAAATCGTGAAGTTCATACGGCCCTACAATATCTTCGGTTTTCTGCTTTATAGTTCCGTTTTCCTCTGATGGAATAAGTTCAGGGCTTACAGGAGTATCAAGAATATCAAGCAGAATATTCTTTAAATCTCCAGATTGATTTTCAGCCTCATATGCTGTAAGATACCTTACAAGAGTTTTTGGAACAGATGCATTAACTCCGTACATTGACATATGGTCGCCGTTATATGTTGCCCAGCCGAGAGCAAGTTCAGATAAATCTCCCGTACCTACTACAAGAGCATTTTTCTGATTGGCAATATCCATAAGAATCTGAGTTCTTTCTCTTGCTTGAGAATTTTCATAGGTTACATCGTGAACATTTTCATTATGTCCTATATCTTTAAAATGCTGTCTTACGCTGTCCTTTATATTTATTTCAATAAGTTCAGCTCCGTATAATTCAGCAAGTTTACAGGCATTTGTATATGTTCTGTCGGTAGTTCCAAAGCAGGGCATTGTAACTGCTGTTATGCCTTTTCTGTCAAGATTAAGCATATCAAATGCCTTTACAGTAACGATAAGGGCAAGTGTTGAATCAAGACCTCCCGAAAGTCCCAGAACAGCATTTTTACAGCCTATTCTTTTAAGTCTTGTCATAAGACCTGTTGCCTGTATTTTCAGAATTTCAGAACATCTTTCAGATAAATTACTCTTTTCAGAAGGTACAAAAGGAAGTTGAGGTATATTTCTTTCAAGCTTTGTTTCAGAAATTTCAGTTGTAAATACAGTTAATGAATCTTCGGGAAGATTTTCAAATGTGTTTGAACGACTGCGTTCACTTTCAAGCTTTTTAAAATCAATATCAGCATAAATAATCTGATTTTCAAATCTTTCAGATTCAGCAATTATACTTCCGTTTTCAGCGATTATATTATGTCCGGAAAAAACCATATCGGTAGTACTTTCGCCAAGTCCAGCATCTGCATAGGCATATGCACATAAAAGACTTCCTGATTTAGCCTTTACAAGAGTTCTTCTGTAATCAGCTTTTCCGACAGTTTCATCACTTGCTGAGAGGTTGATTATAAGATTTGCTCCCTGTTTTGCAAGTCTTACTGACGGAGAATCTCCAACCCATAAATCTTCACATATTTCAACTCCGAATGAAAAGCAATCCATTGAATGACATTTTAAAACTCTGTTTACTGAAATTGCTGTTTGCAGATGTTTACAAAAATATATATCTGATGTGTCAATATCTTTACCCGATGCGAAATATCTTCCTTCATAAAATTCCGAATAGTTAGGGATATTCATTTTAGGAATTATATCCAGTATACAATCATCTTTTATGACAACAGCACAGTTATAGAGTTTATTATTGCAGGAAACAGGTGCTCCGACAATTGAAATTATATCAAGGTCTTTAGTCTGTTCAACAATTTCATTAACAGCGTCTGCTGCTGATTTTATAAGGGTATCCTGCAAGAATAAATCTCCGCAGGTATATCCTGTTATACATAATTCGGGAAATGCAATAAGCTTTGCACCATTTTCATAAGCCTGTTTTATAAGTTCAATAATTTTTTTAGAATTATATTTGCAGTCAGCTACTCTTATTTCGGGGGTTGCACAGGCAATTTTTACAAATCCATCTTTCAAAAAAATCACTCTTTTCTAAAAAAATAATAAATCATTTCCAATATTAATTATATCCCAATATTGAATTATATGCAACAAAAATTTTAAATTAATTTGTTAAATGTATTTTCTGATATTATTTTTTCAGCATTTTCAGCATTAACAGGTTTTCCCCAGCAATATCCTTGAATATGGTCGCATTTAAGCTGTTTAAGTATTTCTATCTGACGCATATTTTCAACGCCCTCTGATATTACTGAATAGTGCATTATATGTCCAATTGATATTATTGCACTTACAAAATCCTTGTCATTTTCACCATTTTCAATATCGTCAATAAATGATTTGTCTATTTTCAATAAATCAACAGGAAGATTTTTAAGGTTGCTTAAAGATGAATATCCTGTTCCGAAATCGTCAAGGGCAATAGTTATTCCCATATCTTTGAGGATTTTAAGTTTTTCAACAACTTCATCTATTTCTGAAATGAATACTGTTTCAGTAATTTCAATTTCAAGGTTTTGTGGAGGAAATTTTGTTTCTTCAAGTATGGATTTGATATTTTCTATAAATGAATGATTTTGTATGTGATTTGCCGAAATATTTATTCATAAAAGAAAATTTGTGTAATTTTTATCAATAAAGGTTTTGAATGTTGAAAGAGCTGTTTTAAGCACCCATTTATCAATTTCTATGATAAGATTATTCTGTTCTGAAACAGCTATAAATTCGTCAGGTCTTACTGTGTTTCCGTTTTTATCCTTCATTCTTATCAGCGTTTCAAATCCACGGAGTTTTTTTGTTTCCGTATCAAACTGAGGTTGATACATAAGATAAAATCCATCGTGTTCAAGAGCATATCGTATCATACTTTCAGTAGTAACAAGTCTTTCAATTTCTGATTTCATATCATCTTTGAAAAAGCTTATTTTTTCCGTTGTTGACTTAGCATTATACATTGCTATATCGGCATATTTCAGCATTAATTTATGTTTTCGGCATTGTTCAGAACAAACAACTCCGAAACTTGCACTGATAAAAACAGGCTGATTATTGATAGCGATTTTTTTATTTATCTGATTTTTAAATCTTGCAACGTGATTTTCAAGTTGTTCATAATTTGTATAGTTTTTTATTATCAGAGCAAATTCATCTCCACCAAGTCTTGCGATATAATCCTCTTTTCCCTGTACTTCATTCCAGAGTTCACATATTTTACATAATACATTATCGCCAAAGTCGTGTCCAAGAGTATCATTTATTTTTTTGAAATTATCAATATCTATAAATATCAATGCAAATTTATCAGAACCGTTTTCAAGTTCTTTAAGATTTTTCATAAGATGACGTCTGTTTGGAAGTCCTGTAAGATAATCTGTATTTGCTATATCATTGAGAATTTTCTGGTCTTTTGATATTTTTTTTATGTACTGGTTTATTACGTGAAGAATTGCTATACCACCAATAACCATAGCAATTCCCGGGAAAGATGATACATTTCCCGAAATAACTACCGGAGTCATCATAAATACGAGCATTAGGGTCATAAGCGTCATACACAATTTATGAGAATTCTTTATATTTATTTCAATCCATATTGCTATAAGTACTAAAAGTTGAGTAGCAATGCCACTTAAACCACCCGATTCAATGTGAAAATTACCTATATCAAGGGATATATCATTATAGTTCATAATTTTTATAAGAATTACACTTGCTAAAAAAACAATTGAACAAATTACAGATGCTAATTTCTGTTCTGAAAAACTTTTTTTGTTTTTATCGTTCTTCATTCAGATTTCCTTTCTTTACATAATATGGATAAACTGTTTATTAATC
>JAZKXQ010000151.1:0-3281 GCA_045611725.1 Oscillospiraceae bacterium | reverse complement strand
AATTTCTACTATTTTTTCAAATGTGGCTCTCTTTACTCCTGTGATTCTACGAAATTGTTTTTCATCATATTCTTTTATGTTTTCATATTTCATCATACTCTTATTATAACACATTCATTTTATTTTCGCAAGAGGTCTATTCAATGGTTTGATATAATATTATGAATGATATTTTCTACGTTGAACCATCAAATGAAAATGAATCAAAATAAATGTAATATAGGGTTGAGAGCTGATTATAGCTCCCAACCCTGTAATTAACATGGAAAATCGAGATTATTAAGTATATTTAATTCATTTTCTGACAAGATATTCTGTCCATATAAGTCTAAATTCATAGATTCGGCAAACAAGCAACATACATACAAATGGTGTACGATTTTATCTGGATATTTTTCATCATAATGCCAACGCTTTGAATCTGATGACGATTTTCGGAAATTGAATGTTATCAGTTCATTATCACAAAATGCAACTGTATGTTGAAATTTATCGTATGATAAACAAGTCTTTTCTTTCATAGTTTTTAGAATTTTTGTGTTGAGTGATTGATTGGTAGATACTATAAGTTTACTGTGTTCCAAAGAAATTCCTTAGTATTTATTACTCCATTTATCATATTGCTCAATACTTCTTCAAAATTATTTCCTATTACAGCTATAAACTGGTCAGACGCACCATAAAATTTACCATTTTCATCGATTAATATTACCATTGCATAGTCCATACAATCTGCGATAGGAATTAATGTTTTATTGTAATAGTTGTTATAAGCTAATAATAATTCTGGAAATATACATAAATGTGAATTAATATCAATAGTAATTATTTCTCCTTTTAATTTGGGGAATTCTGCAATTATTTTAATTTTTAATCCATAGAATTCTTTCATAAAAGAAATTGATGTTTCAGTTAAGCAAATTTCTTCTTTTTTGAATGAATTTATACAAGAAGAAATATCAACGTTTCTATCAGTAAACCATCCTGATTTAATAAGAATCTCTTTAATTTTATTATTCAATAAACTGCACCTCTTTACCAAACATTTTTTTACATATTGTAGAATACAATAAGCTACAATTCCTACATGGTGGATAATAAACACCATCATATATTCTTATGCTATAAACAGATAAGTTTTCAATAGTAGAATTATCTATTAAAGCATTATTTATTGCATTATACTCTCCACAGTTATAGAAACCATTATCTTGATATTTAATAGGAGGTTCTCCTGCATTATCTATCAATGTTTTTATTATTTCATTGGTTTTTTTATTGTAGGTTGGATTATTTAAGGGATTGCTTAATCCAAAATATACTTTTCCAGTTTGGCTATCAATTGCTACTGTTAAAACTTGAGAAGAGATTTTTCCACCAGTTGTTTTAGTGATTTCTTTATTTTTAATCATTTCAGATAATCTATAAGTAGTTGCTTTAGCAATTTTCTCAATATTTTGTTTACTTGTGTCTGAAATGGTTAAAAAAGGGAAAACCTCTCGTGTAGGTTTTCCCTTTTTTCAGCTTTCAGCTGAAAATTTACTCCTTTTGAACATTTGAACGCTATTTTGAAGTTTAAGACAGTATCCCAAACTTTTGAAAAAAAACTTGACCAAAACTTTTACTTTCACATTTTTCTTAATATTTTATCAAATTTTTTCTGCAACAGCCACAATTACTAAATCTTTATCAATTACATTTCTGTTAATAGTTAATTCGCCTGTTTCCTGATTGTATGTATAATCAATATCAGCAGTAAGAATATTTTCTCCGACCCTTACTTCAATATCAACTATTTTACAATCTTCTTTTGCAGTAAGTACTGTAACATAATTTTCTGTATCGCTTTCAATTATTTTATTATTTTCATTACTTGATGAGGCATTTGTAAGGTTTAAATTAACTGATTCAGCATAATTTACAGGTATATTATCAGGAATATTCATTTCTGTACATTCATTTTCAAGTTTGTTAACGATTATTTCCTGTAAATAATTGCACTCTGTAAATGCATTATCTGAAACATATACAACACTTTCAGGTAAAGTATACTGTATATCCTCTTTAAGTGCTGGATACTTGATAATTCCAGAAAAATCCTTATTGAATAAAATTCCGTTCTGACTTGAATATACAGCATTGTTTTCATCAGCGTTGATGTTCTTCAATGAAGTAAGTTCAGGCAATATCAATTCAACAGATGTTATATCTTGTCCGATTATTAATGTTTCAGCTGATATTTTTGCTTCATCAGTAATATTTAATTCAGTAATATCGCCTGTACCACTGATTGTTATAGTTTTATCAGACTGATTATATATCCATTCAACATTTTCACCACATTTTGCACCAAGTGAAAAGAATGTGAAACCATTATTTTCAGCATAATTATATGCTTGAGAGTATGAAAATCCGTAAATAGTGAAACCATCTGTTTTTAATTCTTCATTATTGTAATATCCAAAAGCTTTTTCTTCAATAATTTCAACACTTTCTGGTATTTGTACATTGAATAATGATGTGCAGTAATAGAAAGATTTTTCACCTATAAATGATACATTATCAGAAAATTCAACATTTGCTACACCTGTACAACCATAAAATGCACAATCATCAATAATTGAGGTATTTTCGGGGATTTTAATCTCTATAAGAGATGTACAGCAGAAAAATGCTGAATCACCAATATAAATAATATTATCTGGAAGATTTATATTGCTCAAAGATGTACAACAGAAAAATGCTGAATTTCCAATATTGCTTATACACTCTGGAAGTTGAACATTTTTCAATGATTCACACTTATAAAATGCACATTCGCCTATTTCAGTTATTCCATCTTCAATTATTACATTTTCAATTAATGCAGTAATATCTGAGTATGGAACTGTATCATATGTATAATCATACATAGCACCTTCGCCACTTATAGTGAAGGTTTTTGTTGTATAATCAAAACTCCATTCAGAATTATCTCCACATATTCCTTTGGTAACAACTCTTATATTATTATTTACAGCATAATTGTAAGCTATGGAATTATATCCTCCATAAAGCGTAAATCCATCTTTTAACTGTGGAACAGTATGTTCATATCCAAATGCATATTGCCCTATTTCCTTTATATTCTGATTAATTACTGCATTTGTCAATCCTGTATTGAAAAACGCATATTCACCAATAATTTCAATATTTTCTGTAAATAATACATCACAAAGATATTTTGCATTTTCAAATGCTCCATTTTCTATTATGCTTACATTTTCAGGTATTTGATAAAA
>JAZKXQ010000150.1:0-2798 GCA_045611725.1 Oscillospiraceae bacterium | reverse complement strand
TATTTTGTTGCAAGGCAGAGAGGGGGAATTTTTTTTTTTCTTAAAAATCCTCAATATCCAAAGATAGCTATAATTAATACAGAGTTGATTATGGTGTATACACAGGTAAAACTCATACTTAATATTATATGGTTGATTTTTTATATTTAAGGTGTTATACTATTGATAATAAGTAAGATTGGAGTGAATGATATGAATAAATTAAAAGCAATACCAATAGGACATGAAGATTTTAAAGAATTGATTGATGATAATTGTTATTATGTAGATAAAACTTTAATGATAAAAGAAATTATAGATAGCTGTACAAAGGTTAATCTGTACACAAGACCAAGAAGATTTGGGAAAACTCTCAATATGAGTATGCTTAGATATTATTTTGAGAAATCAGATGAAGATAATTCATATCTTTTTAAAAATCTTAAAATAACAGAAGCAGGAGATACCTATAAACAACATATGGGACAGTATCCGGTCATCAGCCTTTCATTAAAGGGTATGAAACAGCCTGACTTTAAATCTTCTTTTGAGGAATATAAAAAAATATTATCGGAAGAGTTTGATAGGCATAAGCATATACTTAAATCAGAAGATTTATCATTTTTAGAAAGAATACAATTTGAGTTGATTTGTAATGGAACAGGAGAGTATAAAGATTACTCAACAGCTGTTAAACTTTTATCATCTTGCCTTTATAAGTTCTATAAAAAGAAAGTAATAATACTGATAGATGAATATGATGTACCATTGGAAAACTCATATTTCAGAGGATTTTATGATGAAATGGTAGACCTTATCCGTTCGTCTTTTGAGAGTGCATTGAAAACAAATAATTCACTTGAATTTGGAATACTTACAGGCTGCCTTAGAGTATCAAAGGAAAGCATCTTTACAGGACTTAATAATCCTAAAGTTTATTCTGTAACATCTCCTAACTATAGTGAATATTTTGGTTTTACAGAAGATGAAATAAAGTCAATAACTGATTATTATGAATTATCAGACAGAATACCAGAAATGAAAGAATGGTATGATGGTTATTTGTTTGGAAAAACAGAAATATATAATCCTTGGAGCATATTAAACTTTATTTTAGATTCAACAAAAGATTGTACTTATTATGCTCAGCCTTATTGGAGCAATACCAGTTCAAATGATATAATAAGAGAACTTATTTTTGATGGTGATGATACCACAAAGGATACTATTGAAAATCTGTTAAAAGGTGAAACTATAACAAAGCAAGTTTATGAAGATATAACATACAGGAATGTAAAAATAAATAATGAATATATCTGGAGTTTTCTTTTGTTTACAGGTTATCTTAAATGTATAAGACTTATAAGCAAGAATGATATGATTTATGCTGAGATGGCTATTCCGAATAAGGAAATCAAGACTATTTATATAAATACTATTATGCAATGGTTTGATGAGCAGATAAAATCAAGTGATATATCGGATATTTTTGAAGCAGTAATAAGTGGAGATACTGAAAAATTTGAAGATAAAATAAATGACTGGCTTTTGACTTGCATAAGTTATCACGATGGTCATGAAAATTATTATCATGGATTCTTGGCAGGATTGCTTGTAGGTAAGAGAGGTTATAAAGTCAAATCAAATAGAGAAAATGGTAAAGGCAGAACAGATATAACCATTTGTGAATTTCAAAAAAGAAGTCTTGCAGTAATTATTGAAGTAAAAGCAGCAGAGAATTATAAACAGCTTGAAAAGAAATGTGATGAAGCATTGAAACAAATTGAAGATAAAAAATATGATGTTGAATTTCTTTATGATGGATATAAAAAGATAATTAAATATGGTATAGCATTTGCGGAGAGCACTTGTAGAATAAAGAAGTCTGAGAGAATTGAGATATAATAGTTAATAATCTTGTACCCTTATTCTACCCTTACGCCATCAAAAAACTATGAAAACAGTGAAAATAATGATATAAAATAGGAAATAAAAGTGCAATTTTACGAGTAAAATATATATTTTTAGAAGTAAAACATTGATTTTTTGATTCTCATAACCCGAAGGTCGTCGGTTCAAATCCGGCTCCCGCAACCAATTAAACCTCGTAGATACGCTGTTCTACGAGGTTGTTTCTATGTTCTGATTTTGATAAATTAAGATTTGACCCCATTTTGACCCCAGAACTTATGAGAGATTGAATTTTGATTACTTTTTATATAAAATAATGATTCAAAAATAAAAATTTGTTTTCAATTATACTTAGCTGAAAGTTTTTGTCTGATTAAAATATAAGTAATGTTGAAACAAAAATGATGTTGTTATTAGTTAATAACTTTTATGACAGGAGATATAATTAATGATTCATACAATGAAATTGAAACAAGAACCTTTTGAAAAAATTAAAAGTGGTTTAAAGACAATTGAACTTCGTTTATATGATGAAAAACGAAAATTGGTTCAGATTGGAGATTTTATTGAGTTTTCTCTTATTGATAATCCAAAAGAGAAGATACAAACAATAGTAACAGCTTTACATCGCTTTAACAGTTTTCAGGAATTGTATGCGATACTTCCAAAAGAAAAATTGGGTTATAAAGAAAATGAAATACCGGAAGCTGACCATATGGATGCATATTATTGCCGTGATGAGCAGAAGAAGTTTGGGGTTATTGGTATTGAACTGAGATTGACAGATTTGCAGAAATTTATAGATGCACAGAATTATGGTTACATCTTTGGTGAAACATATCAGACCGCACTTGCTGAAATGAAAAATGGTGAGAAGATTTCACATTGGATGTGGTATGTGTTTCCGC
>JAZKXQ010000149.1:0-3699 GCA_045611725.1 Oscillospiraceae bacterium | reverse complement strand
CAATATCAAAAAAGAAGAACCAACTGAATAAAATAAGAAGTGACCTGAAAATTCAGGTCATTTTTTGTTGTATAAATTTCATAAAAAAGGTTTATAAAAAAATAAAATTTGGTAGTGTTTTAATGAATTTCAATATTTTCTCTAAAGTTAACAATTTATTCATAGAAAATTCACAGTTTTATTTTTTTTTTTGATTGAATTTTTATGAAAATTGTTTAAAAAGAGAGGATTTTATTATGAAATTAAAGAAAATTTTAGCTGTTGTTTCAGCTTTGGCTGTTCTTGGTGTGGGTTCTCCTTGTGAAAATTTTAACGTGTTTAATGACTTTTCTGTTTCTGTAAGTGCAGAAAGAACAATACACGAAAGCGGTTTTTATTACGAAATAAACGAAGATGGAACAGAAGTTGCGATTGTAGATTGTGAACAAAATGTTACGAAAATTGTAATTCCAGCTGAAATAGGTGGTTTGCCTGTTACAAGTATTGGAGATAGTGCGTTTTCTTTTTGTGATGCATTAACATCAGTAACAATTCCAAATTCTGTTACAAGTATTGGATATAGTGCGTTTTATAGTTGTGATGCATTAACATCAGTAATAGTTCCTGATTCTGTTATAAGTATTGGATATAGTGCATTTGATGGTACACCATTTTTAGAAAATCAGACAACAGATGTAAAATATGCAGGTAAATGGGTTATAGATTGTGATACAAGTGTAACAAAAGTTGAAATAAAACCTGGTACTGTTGGAATTGCAGATAGTGCGTTTTATTGGTGTTCTTCATTAACATCAGTAACAATACCAGATTCTGTTACAAGTATTGGAGATAGTGCGTTTTCTTATTGTGAATCATTAACATCAGTAACAATACCAGATTCTGTTACAAGTATTGGAGATAGTGCGTTTTCTAATTGTGATGCATTAACATCAGTAACAATACCAGAAAGTGTTGAAAATATTGGGAAAAATGCATTTGATGGTACAGAATTACTTGATACTCAATATACAACAAAGTATGTAGATAAATGGTTAGTGGACTGTAATGAAACTTTAGAAACAGCTGTCTTGAAAGATGGTACTGTTGGAATTGCAAGTTGGGCGTTTTATAGTTGTGATGCATTAACATCAATAACAATACCAGATTCTGTTACAAGTATTGGAGATAGTGCGTTTTATTGGTGTACATCATTAACATCAGTAACAATTCCAAATTCTGTTACAAGTATTGGAGATAGTGCGTTTTCTCATTGTGATGCATTAACATCAGTAACAATTCCAAATTCTGTTACCACTATTGGTGATAGTGCATTTTATTATTGTGAATCATTGACATCAGTAACAATACCAGATTCTGTTACAAGTATTGGAGATAGTGCGTTTTATAGTTGTGCATTAACATCTATAACAATTCCAAATTCTGTTACAAGTATTGGAGATAGTGCGTTTTGTTATTGTGATGAATTAACATCAGTAACAATCCCAGATTCTGTTACAAGTATTAGAGATAGTGCGTTTTATAATTGTAAATCATTGACAGATGTTTATTTTCAAGGCACTGAAGAAGAATGGAACAGTATAGAAATAGATGGATATAATAGTTATTTGTTAAATGCAACAATTCATTTCCTTGGTGAAGAAAACAAACAGCCAACAGCTGACATTGACGGAAACGGCGAAACAACCTCAAATGACGCTCTTAATATTTTACAGTTTGTTGCAAATGTTGGAGAGTTGACAGAGGAACAAAAGGCTCTTGCTGATATAGACGGCAACGGCGAGATAACTTCTTATGATGCTTTACTTGTTTTACAAATGATTGTTGGTCTTGAATAAAAATTAAAAAAAGGAAGCCCTCTTGTGAGGACTTCCTATTGTTTTTCTTAAACAAAATTTTCGAGCCAATAAGTTATAAATTTTATTTAACTTTATAACGAATTGGAGGTTGGCACTGCCAACACTATTCGTATCTTAATGCATCTATAGGATTCATTTTTGCTGCTTTGTTTGCAGGATAATATCCGAAGAATACTCCTGTAAGCATAGAAAACACAACTGCAATAGTTATTGCTGAAACAGATGGGCTTACCGATACCTTAATTATATCCATATAATCAGGATATGCCGTTGTTACAACATATGAAGCAATTTCTCCTACCAAAATTCCGTTTATTATTCCGATTATTATTCCTATAATTCCTCCGACAAGACATATGATTATCGCTTCAATTACAAACTGGAGTCTTATAGATGAATTTTGTGCTCCGAGTGCTTTTCTTACACCTATTTCCCTTGTTCTTTCTGTTATGCTTACAAGCATTATGTTCATTACACCTACACCGCCTACTATAAGCGATATTGCGGCGATTACTGATATTGCTATTGTAATTACATTGATTACAGCATTTATCATATCCATAATACTCTGTTCATTTTCCACATAAACAGTCCACATTTTATTATGTTCATATTTTTCATTGAAAAATTCTGTAAGATACATTTCAGATCCAAGCATATCAAAATCAGTGTTCCACATAAGCATTACATAATCATATCCCGAATCCATTGAAATTCCCATAATTTTTCTCATTGTTTTTAAAGGAATCATTGCAGGAGTTACTTTATCTATTTCTTTAGTTCCCGGTTCAAATTTTCCAAGCTTACTTTCGGAATATTCATATACACCTACAATTGTAAAGTCATAAGCCTCTCCTGTGTCAAGGGTGTATGGCACAGTTTTGCCTATTGGATTTACCCCATCTCCGAAATACTGATTTACAAAAATATCCGAAACAACGATTGTATGCTTTATTTCTTCATTATCTCTCTGGTTTATATTTCTTCCCTGAATTATATCAAGCTTTGAAAAATCCATATAACCCTCTGTAATACCCATAAGAGAAACATTGATATAATCTTCATCTTTATTTATTGTTTCAGCAGCAGAATGTCCCTCAGTCATTGCGAGTTTATATCTGTCAGGATATTTTTCAAGCAATTCATTAATCATTTCATCGTCAATCATATCATCTTCGCTCATCCCAAATGAAAACTCAAGGTAAGTATCCATATCTGCAGATTCAATGCTACTGTAATCGGGTATAAGAGATATATAGAAGATATTCATTCCAAACTGATTGAATGTATTTGAAAGAGTTTGCTGGATAGAATTACCTATAGTAGTGATTGTAATAACAGAACTTATACCGATAATAATTCCAAGCATTGTAAGCAGTGAACGCATTTTATTTGCTGAAAGGGCAGTAAATGCAAGTCTTATACTTTCAATAAATCCCATTATTCACGCACCCCCGTATCACAAATAATTGAGCCGTCACTTATTGTTATAATTCGTTCTGTTTCCTGAGCAAGTTCGGGACTGTGAGTGATAAGAACAATTGTTTTGCCTTCTTCACGATGAAGCTTATGGAAAATATCCATAACCATACGACCTGTTTTAGTATCCAAAGCACCTGTAGGTTCATCTGCAAGAAGTATTGAAGGGTCATTTGCCATAGCCCTTGCAATAGCTACACGCTGTTTCTGACCTCCTGAAAGTTCATTAGGCTGGTGAGTGTATCTGTCGTCCATACCAACTGTCTTTAAAAGTTCCATTGCTCTCTGACGGCGTTCCTTTTTGGATTTTCCTGCATACAGCATAGGCAGTTCAACATTTTTAAGAGCATTGGTTCTCGGAATA
>JAZKXQ010000148.1:0-2440 GCA_045611725.1 Oscillospiraceae bacterium | reverse complement strand
CTATATTTTCTCCCATTTTTAAAAGATTGAAAACTGTATGCTCTGTTGTATATGTTGAAATAATTTCTCCTGTTTTAAGGTCATATTCATTAATAACATTCTCATTGTTATATACTACAAAGCTTTCATTTTCCTTATTGTATAAAGCTCTTACCCCAACGCTTGAAAGGTCACAATCACTATCATTTTCAGACCTGTTCTCAATTGCAGGTCGAACCAGTTCTGCTATTACACATTCTGAAAAATTAGTCTGATTGAAATTATCCGAATCAAATACCCAAAGACGACTTTCAATAGTACTTACAAAAACAAGGTATCTATCGTCAAAAAGCATCATATTATCTTTATGTTCATCATACTGTTTCTGACAAAGAAGCTGTACCCATTCATTTGAAATAGAAATTTTATTATCTTTAACCAATCCATAACTTAAAGAATGAGTATAAACAGTTTGTCCAAGAAACATTCCATCGTAAGCAGATTCAAAATAAAAATTACCATTATCATTATCAAAACCACCGAAATCATAAATTTCAGTTACATTTTCACATTCTGAAATAATCTCGCCTTTTTCAGATAAAAGAAGTATTTTATACACTTCATCATCAGCTGTTGCTATGTAAATTCTACCACTTTTATCAGCACCTACAGCAGTTCCTGTGTATCCGGAAACTGAAAATTCTGAAATTTTCTTCTGAAGTACAATGTCATATTTTTCAACTCTTACTCCACTATCAGTATTCGACATTATATAGAGCATATTTCCTTCATTATATGCATCAAGACAGTCATCAAATGTATATACATTTTTATATGAATTATCTGTTAACGAATAAAAAGAAAGATTTTCATCATTCAGAAAATATATTCCGTTATGTTCTTCACAAGGTATCTGTTTAAGTTCGTCCTCTGTACTTTTATATATAATTTCATTACCTGTAAATTCAATAAGTTCAGAAGCGTCTGCATTAAAAATACAGGTAGATGTTATAATCCCAAAAGCAGTTGCCATAGAAAAAAGTGATTTAGAAATATTCTTCATAATTAATTCCTCCGATAATTTTAAATTCCAAAAAAACATTTATGATATTGTTTTGTTTTTCTTTGATTTCTTTACTTTTACTTTCTTTTCATCTTCTGAATTTTTTTCTTTAACAGTTGTACTTGTTTCTGTTGCATCTGCAAATATACTTTCTTCAGATGGCTTATTATATTCAAGTTCGGGATTTATTTCGCCTTTCTGTTCATAATATGGATTTATAACATATTTCTGAACTATAGGATAACAGTTAAATGCTACAATAAATGCGAGTATTGATGCAGGAACAAATGCCATAAGCATTAGGAATATCTGATAATATATTGCAAGAACCACTGATACAGCTGTTATTCCCGCAAATATCAGCACTGTAACAAGATTTTTCTTCAAGGCTATAAAAGTAAGAAAAACTGCATTTTTTACTATTTCTTTAAGAGACAATTCTGTAGATACTATCATAAGGTATATATAAAAATTTGCAATTATAAAAATTACTGCCATAGTAATTGTCATACATAAAAGTATATACCATTTTTCATCGCCTGTTTTCTCTACGAGGTCTGGATAAAGCCATATTCCTGTACCCATTCCTGCAATTGCTATAATATCTATTATCCCTATAAAAAAAGATTTTTTAAAATTCTGTTTGAATGAGTCAAAAAAATCCGTCCATATATAAGCGTGTCTTTGTATTGAAAAATTCTTGACAACTTTTGTCATTCCTGCTGTTGCAGGTCCTATTGTCACTATTGGCAGACAAAAAAGAACATACACAAAATTTATTTCAATAAGTTTCCAGAAACGTCTGAAAAATATTTCAAAAAACAAAGCAATTCCCGTCTTTTCGGAAACATCTTTTGATATTCCCTTACCTTCTTTTTTATTTGTTGTGAATATCGACATTTAAATTTCCTTTCTTTTATTTTATTAAACTATAAGCATACCTGTAAGAAGATAAGTTATAAAGCAATCTATAACAGATGAAATAACAAGCAAAACTCCGAGTACTGCAAATTTTATTATATACATATGGACATCTGGACGTTTTATAATTTCGGAATCACCTTTAAAGGAAAATACTGCAATAGATGTTGACATTCTCATACTTTCACGCACTGCAAGAACAAGCAGTACAGAAGTTATAAGAGCGTGAGGAAGTATCATAAGTACACATATAAAAAATCCTTTTACAGCATATAGAGAATATGTATATGAAAAGGATACTCCGAGAATAAAGCCTCTGTAAAGGAGAGTTGCTAATTCAAGAGGCTGAAATACTGAACCAAAGCCCATAAGCATAAGCAAAATCAAAAGTACAAATGTATCTGTAAAAGCCTCCCCGAAAACTGTCAGTATACTTCTTTTATCTGGAGCTTTTATGAAATGCCCGAAATTTTCTGA
>JAZKXQ010000147.1:0-4411 GCA_045611725.1 Oscillospiraceae bacterium | reverse complement strand
AGGGCTTCGCCCCGACACCCCACAAGCTTTTGAGCCAGTAGGCTATAAGTTTTACTTAACTTCCTTTATCCAGCCAAATTCATCTTTAATTTTTCCGTACTGGATACCTGTCATTGTATCATAAAGTTTCTGGGAAATTTCACCTATCTTATTATCATTGATAATCATTACTTTATCATTCCATTTAAGCTTTCCAACAGGAGAAATAACTGCAGCTGTACCTGTTCCGAATACTTCCTCAAGTTTTCCTTCATCATAAGCCTGAGCAACTTCCTGAATAGTAATTCTCTTTTCAGATACTTCAAGTCCCCAGCTTCTGCAAAGTTCAATTGCTGATTTTCTTGTAATTCCAGAGAGAATTGAACCCTGAAGCGCAGGTGTTACAATTTCACCGTCAATCTTGAAGAATATGTTCATAGCTCCAACTTCTTCGATATATTTCTTTTCAACACCGTCAAGCCAGAGAACCTGTGAATAATTCTGCTCGTGAGCCTCATTCTGAGCGATAAGTGATGCAGCATAATTTCCAGCTGTCTTTGTAAAGCCCATACCACCCTTTACAGCTCTTACATAATTACTTTCAACATATATGCTTACTGGGTCAAGTCCTGAAGCGTAATAAGCACCAGATGGTGACATTATAATGATAAACATATATTCATCGGCAGGTTTTACTCCAAGGAATGGGTCAACAGAAATTATAAATGGTCTTATATACAATGACGCACCATCTGTATGAGGTACCCATTCGCTGTCAATTTTTACAAGCTCATTAAGTGCCTTGAGAGCAAATTCCTCATCAATCTGAGGTATTACAAGTCTTTCATTTGAAACATTAAGTCTTTTAAAATTTTCTTCTGGTCTGAAAAGCTGAATTTTATCATCAGCTGTTCTGTAAGCCTTCATACCTTCAAAGACTTCCTGACCATAATGCAGACACATAGTTGCAGGACTAAGAGAAAGTGGTGCAAAAGGAACTATTCTCGGATTGTACCAGCCTTTTCCTGTCTTATAATCCATAATAAACATATGGTCTGTGAAGATATGTCCGAAACCAAGTTTTGACTCGTCCTGTGGTTTTGGATTTGGATTCTGATTAAGTTCAATTGTTATATTTTCCATAACAGCAACCTCTTTTTTTAGATTTTACATTAATTTTTATTATACTCTGAACCTCCCACGACTAAAGTCGCAGGGTTCCTGGGAATTCTCTCCTGACGGAAAGATATTTACCAAGCTATCCCCATAGTTCCTATGGTTCTTATATACGCTATACTATCGAAATAATTGTAACATATACAATTTGAAAAGTCAAGTAAATCAATTATATCAAATGTCAATTGGAATATAACAAAAAAACTTATTATTTATCTTTTGACTTAAAGATAAGAGATATAAGAAGTCCTGCCATAAGAGCAGCTGTAATACCTCCGGCTGAAGCTGTAAGTTCTCCTGTCAGTATTCCAAGGAATCCTTTTTCATCAACAGCCTTTCTTACTCCTTCAGCAAGAAGATGTCCGAAACCTGTCAGAGGAACACTTGCTCCTGCACCTGCAAAATCAATCAAAGGCTGATAAAGATTAAAGCCTGAAAGAATAACTCCTATTACAACATATGCTACAAGTATTCTTGCTGGAGTAAGTTTTGTATAATCAATAAGCACCTGACCCACTGCACAGAACAATCCTCCTATAATAAAAGCCCACAAATAAGTCAAAAAATCAACTCCTTAAAAAAATACAATTTTTTATAATCGGTTTAAACCCAAAAATTACAAATTACAGGTTGGTTGCAAGAATAAACTGGAAAATTCGGGTTGGTTGCAAGAATAATTTTCCAATATGGTTGCAAGAATATTTTGGAAGTTACCAACCAGTTGCAAGAAAATTTTGTAAGTTACCAACCAAACAACAAGAAAAAATTATCAGTTACCAACTTTGCAACCTAAGTTGCAAGAAATAAATGGTAAAAAATTGGTTGGTAACCAACCTTGCAACCAGGTTGCAAGAAATAATTGTCAAAAAGTCGTGGTTGCAAGAATAAATTTCCAAGTTGGTTGGTAACCAACTAAAAATCTGAAGAAAGATAAACAAGATGAGAAATAGAAGGAATAGTTTCTCCTTGTTGAGATGCAGTAGGTGACATTAAAGCTCCGGTTGCAGCAAAAAGCATCTTATTTATAATACCATTTTCAAGCTTTGGAAGGAAATATGCACATAGCATACTTGCTGAACAACCACAGCCAGAACCTCCTGCGTGAACGTCCTGACGTTCAATATCAAATATCATTGAACCACAATCTTTATGCTGAGAAGAAATATCAATGCCGTCTTTTTTCAAAAGGTCAATAAGAAGTGAACTTCCTACTGTACCGAGGTCACCTGTAACAATACAATCAAAATCAGTGGGAGAAAATTTTGTATCTTCAAGAAATGTTTTTATAGTATCAGCTGCTGCAGGTGCCATAGCTGCTCCCATATTGTTAGCATCATTTATTCCAAGGTCAATTATTTTTCCAACTGTACCACCTCTGACAAAGGGAGCTTTTTTCTTGCGGGACATAACCACTGCTCCCGAGGCTGTACAAGTCCATTGCGATGTGGGAGTTCTCTGTCCGCCATATGACAAGGGAAATCGAAACTGCCTTTCTGCTGTGGAATAATGGGAAGATGTTGCATTGAGCGTATAATCAGCATAATCAGCATTAATCATCATTGATGATAACAACAAACCCTCAGCCATAGTTGAACACGCTCCATATATTCCAAATATCGGAATTTCAAGTTGTCTTAAACCATAAGTAGTACAAATGCATTGATTTATAAGGTCACCTGCAAACATAAAGTTTATATCATCATTTTTAAGTCCTGCCTTTTCAATTGCTCTCTGTACTGTCATTTTCTGCATTTGAGATTCTGCCTTTTCCCAGGTATCCTGTCCGAAATATGAATCTTCCTCTATCATATCAAAATATTTTCCATAAGGTCCATCGCCCTCTTTTGAACCCACTGTGGAAGAATATGACATTACAGAAACGGGATTTTTAAATAAAAAAGTATTTCTCATAAAATGGATTTCCTCCGTTTAAAAATTTTGCAGTATTATTTTTTCAGTATATTATAAAAAATATTCATAATACTTGAAAAAATATAAAAAAGATATTATAATAGATATGATAAATTTATTTCAGGAGGATTATTTTAAAATGGTTGTTATTGAAATGGCAAACGGCAAAAAAATAAAAATTGAACTCTATCCGGAAGTTGCTCCGATTACTGTTGAAAATTTTGAAAAGCTTGTAAATGAAAAATTTTATGATGGTCTTATATTCCACAGAGTTATAAGTGGTTTTATGATTCAGGGAGGCTGTCCTGATGGTACAGGTATGGGTGGCCCAGGCTGGAATATCAAGGGTGAATTTTCAAGAAACGGCGTAAAAAATGACCTCAAGCATACAAGAGGAGTTATTTCTATGGCTCGTTCAATGATGCCTGATTCAGCTGGTTCACAGTTCTTTATTATGCACGAGGACGCACCTCATCTTGATGGTCAGTATGCAGCTTTTGGAAAGGTTGTTGAAGGTATGGACGTTGTAGATGAAATTGCAGCTTGTGAAACTGATTATAACGACAGACCATTGACTGAACAGAAGATGGCTAAGGTTACTATTGAATAATTTTTTGTTAAGGACGGATTTTTTTTATCCGTCCGTTTTTTCTGTATAGACATTTCAATAAATCTATGATATAATAATATTGATATTCATTCTTACAGAAAGGACTTAAGACCTTATGCTTCATGAAAAATCCTGCGGAGCAATTGTTTATCGCAAGTCACACGGCAACATACAAATTCTTCTTATAAAGCACGTAAACAGTGGACATTGGTCATTCCCAAAAGGTCATACCGAAGGGATAGAAACAGAGGCTGAAACGGCATTACGTGAAATAAAGGAAGAAACTGGTATCGATGTTATACTTGACACTACTTTTCGGGAAACTGTATCTTATTCGCCTAAAAAAGATACTCAGAAAATAGTGGTTTATTTCCTCGCAAAAGCTAAAAACTGCGATGTTTCTGCACAGGAAGAAGAAATCTCCGATATTAAGTGGGTCGATATAGGTCACGCATCGAACATATTAACTTATGAAAATGATAAAACGATTGTAAAAAAAGCTAAAACAGCGATTAAGGAAAGAATTATGTAATTCTTTAAAGGGGGACACTTTTTTAAATAGTGTTCCCTTTCATTATAAATTTAAATAAAATTTATAACATACTGGCTCGAAAGCTTGTTTTAAGTAAATAATATTATTAAATAAAATTGATTTGTTGAAGAAAACAAAATACTGAAATAAAAGTTTTGGTCAAGCTTTTTCAAAAGCTTGTGGGGTGTCGGGGCGAAGCCCTG
>JAZKXQ010000146.1:0-4507 GCA_045611725.1 Oscillospiraceae bacterium | reverse complement strand
ATCATCATAACATCTGAAGAATTATATGCACAATCAATCAAAGCCTCTGAAATCGCTGATTTTACTGCAATCTTATTAAGCAATCCTGTCATAGGGTCTGATTTTACCTGAAGTTCAAGTTTTTTCTGTCTGTTCTTTTCAGTTTCAATATTTTTAATTCTTGTTATTACTCTTACAACTTTTCCATTATTGTCAAGCACATTTGTGTAATAACTTCTGTACCAATTAAAAACCCCATCATTATGCATACAGGTTCTGTAATCCACAACTCCCTTGCATTGTCCTGCAAGGAGTTTTTTCATAAGCGATATATACATATCGGTATCATCTGGGTGTATGATATTTCTTAATTCTCCATCAAAATTTTTTCCTATGTAATTTTCAATTTTTCTTATATTTTCAGATACATCAAAACTTTCCTGTATTATAAAACAATCCTTTTCAACATCATATTCCATAATTTTTTCTTCTGTTGACTGTTCGATAAGGCTATATCTTTCAGTACGGATTTTAAGCTCCATATTTGCCTTTTCGAGATTTTCATAAGCCTTTTCACGTTCTGTTACATCAAGAAATACTACAAGATAAAGAGGATAACCCGACTTTGTACCGATACATTTTGCAGATGTGGCAAGACATTTTGTTTCGCCTGACTTTATAGTAACCTGAATATGTTGTCTGAAAGGTTTTCTGTTTATGAAATCATCGATATGGGAATCTATAAAATGTTTATAATTATTTTCAGACGATATGCATTTTATATCTGAATCTTCAGATATATCAAAAAGACTATAAAAAGCGTCATTTGCTGAAATAAATTCAAGATAAGTATCCTTTACAACATACTGAACAGCACCACCTGGAATAGTTTCATAGAATATTTTTTTCTCTATTTCGTCCTGCTTAGAAGTGGTTATATCTGTAAATTCAGCCTGTATAACAAAACTGTCAGCATTATCGGATTCTATTTTGAACATATTGACGTGAACCCATTTTATATCGCTGTTATTATTAAGAATACGGACTTCTGTCTGGGTATCGTATTTTTCATTTGAAACTATAATCTTTACAGCGTCTGCAATAAGATGCCTGTCTTCTTCTATTGCAAATCTCATAAAATTATCAGAAAAGAATTTCTTTGCTTTCTTAATTGAACAGCCTATTATATTACAGAACGCTTCATTACAATTGATAAGTTTCAACGAATTTTTTTCCGTATCAACTTCAAACTGAACTATACCATTCTGCATTCTGTTATATACAAGATTAAGAAGATTTCTATGCCTTTTTTTAGTATTCAGTATTTCGTTTTCATCTTTTATTATGATTTTTCTGTTTATTGCTGAAGTAATGAATACTGATGCAACTCTTGCTGTATTTTCAGCTTTTTCATTATCAATATCATAGTTTTCAATACAGAAAAGACCTCTTTTTCCATTTCCGAATTTAAGACCTGCGACTATAACATTTTTTATATCATTAAACTGCATATACTGGCTTATCAATGGGTATTTTTCCTGCATATCACTTACAGCTATAAAAGAAACTTTATTATTATTGAATTCTTTTCTGATACGTTTTATTTCACAGGCATACTGATAACCTGAAAGCTGTGAAGTGCCTTTCATACGGACATTTTCTGAAGATGAACACATATAATCTGGTTTAAGAACTGAAGGGTATATATCATCAAAAATGAAAACAACCATATACTTGGCTTTAAAAATATCTACTGTTTCTTCAAGTAATTTTTTAATACATTTTTCAGTATCTGTTTCATAGCACACAAGGTTGAAACATTTTTCTGCAAATTGTGAATTATACTCATCTATATGTATATCATATTTTGAAATTTCAGGAGATTTATCCTCACTGCGTATTTCTGTTTCCCTGCAAAGCACAATCGCATTTGAATTATCAATTCCTGTACGGGCTATACACACTGAAATATTTTTTTGATTTTCAAAATCATCTTTTATTTTAAATCTGAAATATAATTCTGTACGTCCTGCATCGAAAGCCTGTGAAATGTTATCAGCACTACACTGTTCCAGTATAAAATTACGTTTATCTTCTTCAATATACATAGAAAAATTTTCAATAAATTTATTATAATCAGAATATTGTTTTTTAGTAAATTTCATTTTACTATCAGAAACTATAACATAATAGCTGTTTTTTTTCAGATTAACAGTAAAAACAAAATTATATATTTTAGAAACTTTTTCACAAAAATCATTAGTACTGTTTTTTATTTTCTTATCTGTAATATCAAAGAATGACATTACTGCATTTTTTTCTTTCTTATCATTTTCAGAATATATTACCAATGTTATACTTTTCCAGTAAATTTTATCGTTATATTTTATTCTTATTTCATCGCTTATTAAATCCGAACCATTTTTTGATGCATTTTCAATTGTTTCTGCTGAAAACAGCTTTAAAAATTTATCAAAATCTGCTGAATGAATATAATTCATAGAAATTTTATTGAAAAACTCACTATATTTTCCTATAAGTGGAACATCGGGAAGATTATTTTCATCTTTTTCAGAAACAGTTCTGTATTGCATTGTAGAGATATTTATATTAATAATGTATTCTTTTTTTACGCTTTCAAATTCATCGGGAATTTTTTTATTTATGTTATCTTCAAATGTCATTTTTTTCAATCTTTTCACCACCATTCAAAAACTTAACAAGAACTCGATATAAGTAAAAAATACGAACTTAATCACATAAAAAATGTATTTATTGAAAATAATAACAAAATCGAACTCAAGTTTAACTAAAAATATTATAACATATGCACATAACATATGTCAACAAAAAAACAAAGAGGAACAAAAAAGCTCCTCTTTGTTGTAAAAAAATATGTAAACTGACAAATTCTGAATATTATTCAGCAATTTCAGCTATTACTTCAACTTCAACAAGAACATTTTTAGGAAGTGTTTTAACGGCTACACAACTTCTTGCAGGTTTATTTGTAAAATACTTTGCATAAACCTCATTGAAAGCAGTAAAATCTCCCATATCAGCAAGAAAACAAGTAGTTTTTACAGCGTGTTGAAAATCAGTGCCTGAAGCCTTTAAAACTGCGTCAAGATTTTTCATAACCTGCTCTGTCTGCTCCTGAATAGTAGCAGTTTCCACCATATTGCTTGATGGATTAATTGCAATCTGACCCGAAGTATAAACCATACCATTTACAACCATTGCCTGTGAGTATGGGCCAAGAGCTTCCGGAGCTTCCTTTGTGTAAATTTTTTTAATCATAAAAATCCAACCTTTCTATTCTCTGCATAATTTCAGACCTGCACCTGAAAGAGCAGATTTAATCTCATCTATATGCTGATAATTTTTAGTTTCAAGAACTATTCTAAGATAACAGCCATTTACATCAGAGCCTTCATTTGCTCTTTCGTGATGGACTGAAATGACATTTCCTCCAAGTTCAGCAATAATATCAGAAACCTTTTTAAGCTGTCCTGGTTTATCAAGGAGTTCAATTTTAAGAGAACAGGTTCTTCCCGAAGTAAGAAGACCTCTCTTTATAACTCTTGAAAGTATTGTAACATCAATATTTCCACCAGAAACAAGGCATACAACCTTTTTATTCTTTACAGGAATTTTATTGAACATTACAGCCGCAACTGAAACTGCACCTGCACCTTCTGCAATAAGTTTCTGCTGTTCTATAAGTGCAAGTATAGCTGCTGAAATTTCATCATCGTTTACAGTTACAATTTCATCAACGTATTTTTTACATATTTCAAATGTATTAACACCTGGTTCTTTAACAGCAATACCATCAGCAATTGTTGATACTGAATCAAGCTTTAAAATTTTATTTTCGTGAACGGATTTAAACATACTCGGAGCACCACTTGCCTGTACACCATATATTTTAACATTTGGATTAAGGCTTTTTACGGCGAATGCGACTCCTGATATAAGACCTCCTCCACCTACAGGAACAACGATAGCGTCAACATCTGAAAGCTGTTCAATAATTTCAAGACCAATAGTTCCCTGACCTGCGATTACATACTCGTCATCAAAAGGGTGAATAAGAGTATATCCTTCTTTTTCCTGAAGTTCAAGAGCTTTTGCATAAGCATCATCATAAACTCCGTCAACAAGGCATACTTCAGCACCATAATTTTTTGTAGCCTCTATTTTTGAGATTGGAGCACTATCCGGCAAACATATAATTGATTTTATATTATTCTTAGTAGCTGAAAGAGCAACTCCCTGTGCGTGATTTCCAGCTGAACAGGCAACTACTCCCCTTGCCTTTTCCTCATCACTTAACTGGGATATTTTATAGCACGAACCTCTTACCTTAAAAGAACCTGTAATCTGAAGATTTTCTGTTTTAAGATAGACATCACAATTATGACTTATATTAGGTGCGTGAATAAGGTCTGTCTGTCTTATAACAGATTTCAGAACATATTTTGCGTGATAAATTTTATCAAGCGTAATCATAGAAAAATGCACT
>JAZKXQ010000145.1:0-5688 GCA_045611725.1 Oscillospiraceae bacterium | reverse complement strand
TTCTCCCTGTTTTATATTATAAATTTATTATAACTTTTATGCATTAACACTGTCAAGTTTAAAAAACAGGAAAACTCCGAAATTTTACTTTCGGAGTTTTTTTATTATTCAAGACCAACAATCATTTGTAAAACTATAAGAGCATCAAGAGAAGTTATCTCGCCGTCACCGTCAAGGTCAGCAAGAGCCTTTTGTTCCTCTGTAAACTCTCCTGTGTTTGCAACAATCTGCAAAATGTTAAGAGCGTCATTTGAAGTTGTTTCGCTGTCACCGTCAATGTCACCTGTTGGCTGTTCGCTTGGCATTGTACCTATTGAAACAAAGTTAAAACCATTTACATTTGCATAAATTTCAATAATAGAACCTGTATATCCGTAAATCGTAAAATCTTCTACTTTACATATACCATATGAACCCACCTCATTTTCAATATTAACAGTCCAAGGCTCTTTTCTATACCAATTAATTTTATACACACCACAAATGCCCTCTAAATTTATTGAGTAATGTCCTACAAATCCATATCCACAATAAACCACACTACTTGGAATTGTTATTTCTTTTAAATTACAACAATTAAAAGCATAATCGCCAATACTTGTAACAGAATCTGGGATTATTACTGATGTTAATAATTCACAATAATCAAATGCATAATTTCCAATATATGTAACAGGCAAACCATCTATTTCTGCTGGAATTTCAACTTCTGCAACAGTTCCATCATAGCCTGTGATTGTAATTGTTTCATCTAAATATACTTCATATTTCAAACCATTTTCAAGTGTTAGTTCTTCTGCACTTACTGAAACAGTAAAATCATTTAAAACGTTAAAATTTTCACAAGGAATACCTACACCAAGAACAGCCAAAGCTGAAACAACAGCTAAAATTTTCTTTAATTTCATAATAAAATCCTCTCTTTTTTAAACAATTTTCATACAAATTTTATCAAAAAAAAAAAAAACAAACTGTTAATTTTATATGAATAAATTGTTAACTTTAGAGAAAATATTGAAATTCATTAAATCACTACCAAATTTTATTTTTTTATTATCCTTTTTTATGGAATATATACAAAGAATTTTTAAGCATACAAAAAAGACCGATAAAAAATCGGTCTTTCTCTATTTTATTAAAAAGCTAATTATTATTCACTTACATATGGGAGCAAAGCAATCTGTCTTGCTCTCTTGATAGCTGAAGTGAGTTCACGCTGATGGAATGCACAAGTACCTGTTACACGTCTTGGAAGAATCTTAGCTCTTTCTGTCATACACTTTCTGAGCTTTGCAACATCTTTATAATCAATCTTTTCAGCTCTGTCTACGCAGAATGAACAAACCTTCTTACGAGGTCTTTTTGCACCACGTGGATTTCTTTCGCCCTTTTCCATAGGAAAAATTCTCCTTTCAAAAATTTAATTGAAACTATGAGATTTAGAACGGAACATCTCCGTCACTGAGAACCTCAAAATCAGAGAGGTCACCAATCTGTAAGGATTCATTCGGAACAGATTGCTGAGGCTGTGGAGCTGGATTCTGCTGATATGGGTTATTCTGGAACTGCTGATAAGAACCATTCTGTGGTTGCTGATAAGCATTCCCATTAAACTGAGGTTGTCCGTTCTGGTTGTTATAACCACCAAAATTTCCATTGCCCGATGAGGCACTCTTGGATTCTCCAAAAGTAACATTTTCTGCAATAACGTCCATACTATAGTGCTTAACACCATTCTGGTCAGTATAATTATTATTTCTGAGCGAACCCTCAACAATAATCATTTTACCCTTGCTGAAATATTTCGCAATAAAATCAGCCTGTTGACGCCACGCTACAACGTTAATGAAATCAGCCTGTCTTTCACCTGTTTCCTTTGAAACAAACGGACGGTTTACAGCAACTGAAAAGCGACACATTGAAACACCAGCTGGTGTCTGTCTGAGTTCAGGGTCAGCTGTAAGTCTGCCCATAAGAATAACCTTATTAATCATAGAAAACTCCTCCTCTCATACTGTTTTTATAGCTTACTTAACTGTTACCAATGAACGAAGAACGTTATCAGTAATATTAAATCTTCTGTTAAGTTCAGCTGGGAAATCTGTCTTTGACTCAAAAGTATAGATAACATAGTATCCGTCAGTTTCGTCATTGATTGGGTAAGCAAGTTTACGTTTACCCCATTCTTCAACAGATTCAAGAACAGCATGTCTTTCAATTACAGATTTGAATTTTTCCACGAGTTCCTTAACAGCATCTTCACCAGCTGATAAGCTGAAAACTGTCATAGCTTCGTATTTTTCATTCAACTTTGCCATTCATATACACCTCCTTCTGGATTTCGCCCGTATACATACGAGCAAGGATAACAATAAAATTATATCAGAAATGAATTAATTTGTCAAGTATTTTTATAATAAAAAATTATTAAAAATAAGCAGACAAAAAAACAAGTATAACTGCACAAAATACTCTTAAAAGCATAATTACAAATATTTCTGCAATAAAAGTTATAAGTACTGCCCAGAAATTAGTTCCTCCATTTTTTGAAATATTTACAATGTGTTCTTTTTCAGGGCACGAGGATTTTATTTCCTTTATTCTCTTTATGATGTGGTTGCAATAAATCTTATTGGCACATACAGATATTATAAGCTGAAAAGAAAATTGCAAAAACATACAAACATTTGATATTGCATTAAAGATACTTGTTTCAAGTACTTCAGAGGAAATTCCTGTTACAAGCTGATTACTTACAATAATCTCCATACAGGAAGGAATTGACAAAGCTGTGACAACAAGGAATGATATTAATGCCCACAAATACATTTTTCTGTTTGCAAAATAATAATGAGGAACTAAAAAACATAATAAATTGAAAGACAAGCTTTTTCCTTTTTCATAAAATTTCTTGAATACTGAAAGATAATATGGAATATTTGTTCTTACAAAATAAGCCATTTCATAAAGTTTCACACCGTCTATTTCTTCATCTTTTACATTCATACTCTCACATATTGTATGATGAAGTTCCTCATTCATTTTCATTATTTTCTGTGAAAAATCCTCTGTATTTTCAGTAGTTATTGTTATATCTTCAGAAATAACTGTTGGTTCTTTTTTTAAAGTTTCACCACAATTTTCACAGTAACGGCTGTTAGGTTTATTTTCAGTTCCACATTTTTCACATACTGTCAAAGATACATCATTATTTTCAGGTTTCCACGACTTTTTTTCATTATGCAGTTCCCTGTTTATACAAGTTCCTTCTTTTTTATAACATTCCCTGTGATATGGTGTTCCACATTCCGGACATACCACTATATCAGATTTTTCAGAAAATCTTTCACCACAAGATATACATTTATTTCCTTTGTAATTCAAATTTTTTACCTCCTGCAAAAATGCATTCACTGAAATACTTATTATCTTCTATACATTTATATATTATAGCACAATTTTAATTTTTTTCAATATTTATTAATAAATTATTTGCAGTATTGATTTTTTTATAGTATAATATACTATGATAATTGAAAATAAGAAAGGAATGACATAATTTTATGCTTTTACTTGATGAACTCAGGCTTGAACTTATCAGTTACAGACCTGAAATAAAGGAACTTTCAGATGTTCTTGAAATTGAAAAAAGCAAAAAGGAACTTGAAGAACTTCAGAAACAAATTGCAGAGGAAGGTTTTTGGGATAATCTTGAGGAATCCCAAAAAATTCTCCAGCAGTCAAAAACTCTTGAAAACAAAATAGAAAAATTCACACAACTTTCTGACAGCCTTGAAGATACTATTATGATGATTGAGCTTTCTATTGAAGAAAATGATGAAAGTTCAGCAGAGGATTTAAAACAGGAGGCTGAAGAATTTAAACGCAGACTTGAAGAAGAAAAACTTTCAACATTGCTTTCGGGAGAATATGATAGTAAAAATGCTATTCTCACATTCCACGCAGGTGCAGGTGGAACAGAGGCTCAGGACTGGGCTGAAATGCTTTACAGAATGTATAATCGTTGGGCCGAACGTCATAATTTCAAAGTAAAACTTATTGACTATCTTGACGGCGATGAGGCAGGTCTTAAAAGTGCGTCAATACTTATAGAAGGAGTAAATGCATACGGATTTTTAAAATCAGAGGCAGGAGTTCACAGACTTGTAAGAATTTCTCCTTTTGATTCTTCCGGCAGACGTCATACATCTTTTGCAGCACTTGAAGTAATGCCGGAAATAGATGACAGCATTGAAATTGATATTCGTTCAGAAGATTTAAAGGTTGACACATACCGTTCAAGTGGTGCAGGTGGTCAGCACGTTAATAAAACAGAATCAGCAATAAGAATTACTCACATTCCAACAGGTATAGTTGTATCCTGTCAGACACAGAGAAGTCAGTTCCAGAACCGTGATTTTGCAATGAAAATGCTCCGTTCAAAACTTGTTGAAATACAAGAGCGTGAACATCTTGAAAAAATTTCTGATATAAAAGGAGTTCAGAAAGAAATTGCGTGGGGGGCTCAGATACGTTCATATGTATTTATGCCTTATACACTTGCAAAAGACCACAGAACAGGCTTTGAAAATGGAAATATATCTGCTGTTATGGACGGGGATATCGACGGATTTATTAATGAATACCTCAAATCTCTTTCACACGGCACACTTAATAAATAATACTATGACAAAGGCTGTATAGATGTTCTATACAGCCTCATATTTTATTACTTTGCAAGTTCTGTTATAATCCTGTTTATAAGTTTTCCGTCTGCTTTTCCTTTAAGGTCAGCCATAATCGTTTTCATATAAACAGCCTTGTTGCCTGTGGCAATAAGTTCTCCGAATTTTTCAGATATATAAGGTTTAAGTTCATCTTCTGTCATCTGCTTAGGAGCATATCCGCTTATTACATCATATTTGTACTGATATTCTTTAAGCTGTTCAACTGCCTCTGCAGGACAAGTATCAATCTGTTCCTTAGCAGTTTTAAGCTCTTTAAGAATAACACTATCAACAAGCTCATCTGTAATATTATCTCTTACACCATTATCTATTGCAGTTTTTTTAACAGCTGCAATAAGAGTCTGTATTGCCTCTTTACGCAAAGTATCTCTTGCCTTCATAGCTTCTTTAAGACCATTCTGTAATTCTGTAAAACTCATTTTGTAAAATACCTCCATTTTTGAATATTAGTATATAACATAATTATATACCTTTAAAACGGATTATGTCAATAAAAAACAGCGAATTTTTTTAATCAATAACTGTATAATCCTGTTCTTCAACAGTTTTTTTAAGAATTTCGTATGCTATTTCTGAATTAAGAGTAACTATTGCAGTTCCTTTTTCGTGGCTTACCTCTGCAAAATCAACCTCTGGAAGTGCTTCAAGGCATTTTTTAACTCTCGCCTCACAATGTCCACACATCATACCTTCAATTTTTAAAGTTTTTGTCATAACTTTTTCCTCCTTAATTTTTTCGGGTTTTATTTTCTTATCCTTTGATGTATTGTATATATCAAAAAGATTAAGTCTTAATGCATTGGATACTACACAGAAACTTGAAAGACTCATAGCAGCAGCTCCAAACATAGGATTAAGCTGTAAATCAAAAAGTGGTATCCATAACCCTGCTGCAAGAGGAATACCAATAACATTATAGAAAAATGCCCAGAAAAGATTT
>JAZKXQ010000144.1:0-2113 GCA_045611725.1 Oscillospiraceae bacterium | reverse complement strand
TCTGCAAGACACATTCACGTTACTCAGGAGGATTTGGAAATTCTTTTTGGAAAAGGTGCAACTCTTACTCATAAAAAGGATCTTTCACAGCCTGGACAGTTTGCCTGTGAAGAAAGAGTTACAATAGTAGGTGCAAAAAAGGAAATCCCTAATGTTTCAATACTCGGCCCTGTACGTCCTGCAACACAGGTTGAACTTTCAGCAACTGATGCACGTTCAGCAGGTATTGACGCTCCTGTAAGAGAATCAGGCGATGTTACTGGTTCAGGCGTCTGTAAGATTGTAGGCCCTTGTGGTGAAATTGAACTTAAAGAAGGCGTTATAGTTGCAAAACGTCATATACATCTTACTCCTGCAGATGCTGAAGAACTTGGCGTAAGCGATAAGGAAATAGTATGGGTTAAGCTCGATACTGACGGCAGAAAAGCCATACTCGGAGATGTTGTTGTAAGAGTTTCCGATAAATTCGCAAGAGCAATGCATATTGATACTGATGAATCAAATGCAGTAGGTGCAGGAAGAAGTCTTGAGGGCGAAATAGTAAAGCTTTAATAAAAATACTTATCTGAAAAAAATCATTGTATGCAAAGGGCGGTTAAATATTCCGCCTTTTTGCATAAAAGAACTTGAAACGGAGGTCATTTTATAATGTCAGAAATGGATATGGTTCAGCCAAGAGCTGAAGAAAAAAAGGAAAATAAAGCTGAATTTTTTAAACGTATTGATGATAATATACTTGAAATGATAGCACATCTTTCAAACCTTGAATCAATAAAAATGAGTGATATTGATGAAAAAAGAACAGCACTTGTTATAGTAGATGTTGTTAATGGTTTTGTAAGATGTGGAAATATGCATAGTGAACGAATAGAAGACATTATACCACCAATAATTGATATGTTGGACGCTTTTAAGCAGAAATCAATGCCTGTAATAGCTTTTGCAGATTGTCATACTGAAAATTCTGCTGAACTTTCAGCATTTCCATCACATTGTATTGAAAATACTTCAGAATGTGAAATAGTTGATGAAATTAAAGATTTGGGAGGTTATCAGCTTATTCAGAAAAATTCAGTAAACGGATTTTTTGCTCCTGACTTCAGAAAATTTCTTGAAGAAAATGAAAATATTGATACCTTTATTGTATGTGGGGATTGTACAGACATATGCGTTATGAATTTCTGTCTTACTCTTAAATCATACAGAAATCAGGAAGATAATCCTGTTGAAATAATAGTGCCAATGGATTCAGTTGAAACATATGACGATATGTCAACTCATAATGGAGATTTAATGAATATAGTAGCACTTGAATTGATGGCTAATGCAGGAATAAGAATAGTAAATTCAATAGAATATTAATAAATGTTTGAGCAGTTACTAAATAAATTAATTTGTCGATTGATTAATAAGGGTGTTGAAAAATCAGCAGAAAATCAGAAAAAAACAGATTATGAATTGTATAGCAGAGAAATAAAAATGCCCAAAGCATATCTTATTTTGGGCATTTGCTATATTATGTTTTTTGTAGGAATTTCTGTTTTTTGTTATATTGTTGATGATGAAACAACTATCTGGATTGCTTTAGGATTATTTGCCTTTTCATTTCTCGGAATCCCAATAGTTCTGATATGTCTTAACTGGCATCTTGAATATGATGATGAGAAAGTTATAGTCAGAAATAGTTTAAGAATAACCAAAGAATACTATATCAAAGATATAAAAGGTTTTGTTGATGGAATAGATTGTGTAAAGGTAATAACTGAAAAAGGTAATTTTTCAATTGATAATAAAGCAATAGGACTTGATGAATTTATCAGATTTGTAAAATCCAAAAGATAATTTTTATGGGAGGTATTAAGTAATGAATGAAAGAAACCTTACAATGCTTGTTGACTTCTATGAAATGACTATGGCTAATGGTTTTCTTGTAAACGGCAAAGGCGATGAAATCGTATACTTTGATATGTTTTTCAGAAAAATTCCAGACAATGGAGGATATGCTATTGTAGCAGGTCTTGAACAGGTTATAGAATATATCAAAAATCTTAAATTTTTAGATGAAGATATAAAATATCTCGAAGATAAAAAGATTTTCAGCAATGAATTTCTT
>JAZKXQ010000143.1:0-3269 GCA_045611725.1 Oscillospiraceae bacterium | reverse complement strand
GCCAAAAGCCTTACATCATTCGCATATATACAGATAACTCCAGAACTTGTGTTTTATACTCTTATAGTTCTTGTATATGTAACAGCAGTATTTATATTTAATCCTCGGCTTAAAATGAGTGTGGAGAAGCGTATAGCTCCTGCAATAGTATGCGTTTCCTGTTGTACTGCATTTTTTCTAATTCCCTCGATAGCAAATCCTGTATATAAATTGTTTGCAGTTGATATAACCAGTGCAGACAACGTTTTCAAGCTTAATGAAAAATTTGAAAATAACAGTTTTTTAGCATTCATAGTACAGAATCTTTCTGAAACTATTTCAAATAAGATAGTAGTTCCCGATTCATATTCAGCTGATTCTATTGATGAAATGCTTGATGATTCAAAGGTTACAGAAAAAATTACAGAAGATTTTGAAAAGCCGAATGTAATAATGATAATGTCGGAAGCATACGCCGATTTTAGAAAATTTGATGAGCTTGAACTTGATACTGATGCTTATGATGCATTTGATGAAGTAGGAAAGCAGGGTTATAAGGGTACTGCAATAGTTCCTACTTTTGCAAGTTTTACAGTAAGAACAGAATTTGAATTACTTTTTGGTCTGCCTGTAAAATCTCTTAATGACCCTAATATGCCTCAAAGAATGATGCTTGACAGGGAACAGCCTACAATAGTAAGGAAATATGATGATATGGGATATACTACAGCATATATTCACCCGTTTCTCAATACATTTTACAGCAGAAACAGAGTATATGCAAACTTTGGATTTGATAAAATGATTTTTGATACTGATTTTACAGTTCCTGTTGAATATGAGGGAACATATATTTCAGATGAAACAGTTTTCAATCAGATAAAAAAGCTTGTATCAGAAACTGATGAGCCTGTATACATTCATACAACAACAATGCAGAATCATCAGCCTTATACAGATGGAGATAATACTGATGAAGAATTAACAAATTATTTTAAAAAGATAAAAATAACTTCACAGGAACTTAAAAAACTTACAGAATATCTTTCCGAGCTTGATGAACCAACTGTTCTTTTTATGATAGGCGACCATTATCCATCATTCAAAGCTGAAAACAGCGTTTATAATAAGCTTGATATAAATGGAAGTAACTGTTCTGATGTATACGAACAGCCATATATTATATGGAGTAACTGTATAGAAGATTACAGCTCTGTACCTGATGAAAAAGTGTCTGTATTTTATATGCCCTATGTAATATATAATCTTATAGATGCTCCAAAAGATACATTTATACAAACTATGACAGATAAGATGGAGGAACTTCCTATATATTCAACACAATATGATTCCTCAATTCCAAATGATGAAGAACTTGATGTTCTGACATATGACAGAATACTCGGAGAAAATATTTCAGCTGATGAGTAAAAAATAATTTTTAATCTGATGAATAAAAATTTTTTAAGCGTTCATAATAAATCAGGACGGAATAAATACCTTCCTTTAAAAATTCCGTTTCGGGCATATTCAAAAGAAATATTATCCGTACAAATTTTTCTTTTATCATTATTATGATTTTATGTTCGGTAAAGTACGGGGAATGGAGATTTTTATGAATAATAATCAGAATCAGCAGAATGCACAGAATAAGAACAATAACAATATGCAGAATAAGAATAACAACAATATGCAGAATAAAAACAATCAGAATGTACAGAACAGAAAAAATGACTGCTGTAACGATTAATTATTAATTATTTCTGTTTTTTCAGCCGTATGTATTAAATGCATACGGTTTTTTTTTGACAAATTGCAATTATAATGTTATAATAATGCATAATACATATCGTCGTGCAAACAATAATTAAAGCACGGAGGTATTTTCTCCGTTGTATATGAAAATATGAATTAAAACGGAGGTTTAACGTGATAAAAATATATTCATCTGATAACTGCGTTTATTGTGATAAGGTTAAAGCATATTTTGACAGCCTTGGAATTGATTATCAGGTAGTTGATGTTGATAAATCAGAGGATAATGCATATGAGCTTATAAGACTTACAAACCAGAGTTCAATACCCGTTACCCTTATAGGAGAGCATACAATAATAGGTTTTGATAAGGAAAAAATAGATAAGGCACTTGAAAATTATCAAAAATAAATGTAGGAGCTTTTATGCTCCTGCAATCAAATAAAAATTTTATCAGGAGAGTGATTTTATGAAAACAGAAATTGAATTTATCCCCGTAGACTCAAAAACACTTATCAATGATATGTGCAGACTCGCAGGAGAAATATGGAGGGAATATTTCCCATCCGTAATAGGCGAGGAACAGGTTGAGTATATGCTCAAAAAATTCCAGTCATTTTCTGCTGTAAAGGAACAGATTGAAAAAGAGGGCTACAAATATTTTATTATGTGTGCAGGAAATGATAATGTAGGATATACTGGAATACGTTCTGAAAATGGCTCAATGTTTCTCAGTAAGCTCTACATAAGAAAGGATATGCGTGGAAAAGGCATATCAAGAAAGGCTATTGATTTTATCAAGAATATGTGTCATCAGGAAAAGCTTGATAAAATATGGCTTACAGTAAACAAGAATAATACCAGTACAATAGACGCTTATAAGAGCCTTGGCTTTGAAATTGAAAAATCTCAGGTTACGGATATAGGCGAGGGATTTGTAATGGACGATTATGTTATGGAATTGCCTATGATTTATGATATGCTCCTTGAATGTGCTGAACAGGCAAGACTTAAAGCATATGCACCATATTCAAATTTCAGAGTAGGTGCTGCACTTATGGCTGAAAATGAAGATATATACATAGGCTGTAACATAGAAAATTCATCATATCCTTTGGGAGTATGTGCAGAGAGAACTGCAATATTCAAAGCTGTTTCAGAGGGTGTAAAGGATTTTACTATGATAGCAATTGTAGGCGGAAAGGGAAATGATGTTTATGAACAGTGTTTTCCTTGTGGTTCTTGCAGACAGGTACTTGCAGAATTTTGCAATGAAAATACAAAAATAATTCTCAGGGACGGAAAGAAAATAAGAGTTTATACTTTGGAAGAACTTATGCCACACACATTCAAGCTGGGTAAATAACTATGATTAATATAAATAAATTTAAGTTGTTAAATGAGATAAAACGTTATACTTCCTACATTGATAAAAGAGATGAGAATTGGACGTATTATCAAGCAATTGCAAATGCTCATTTATATTTAAATAATATAGATGAATATTTAAAAAATACAAATAAAGCTATTGATTT
>JAZKXQ010000142.1:0-5552 GCA_045611725.1 Oscillospiraceae bacterium | reverse complement strand
ATATCAATATTTATATGTTATAATTAGATGTATGTTATTATTATTTTATTTATCGGAGGAAACAAAATGAAAAATTATAAAAAGATTTTATCAGCTGTTATGGCTATGGCAATAATGCTTAGCTTTTCAGGTTGTAATCAGAATAGTAATAATTCTGATGAAGAAAATGCAGACAATTCATCTGTAAGTACAGAGGAAAGCGTTGACGGTTCAGAAAATGCAGAGGCTGATGAAACAAAGAGTGATGACAGTTCATCTGTTGATGCTAATGCTGATAATAATGCAGATGCTGAAACAGAGGGAGAAAAACTTCTTGCATCAGAATATTTTGATGATACACCGCTTGAAGATATGGATGCTGTTGTAATGACTGTAAACGGCAGAGAAATAACTCTTGAGGAATACAGATATTATTTCCTTAATGTAAAATCAACTACAGATTACGGCGATGAAACAGTATGGGACGGTACTGAATCGACTTCTGAAGACGGAACTGTTATTTCAGCCGAAGAAGATATAGAAAATAAACTTAAAATGTTGAAATCACAGGTAGACACATATATTAAGAATAATTATACTGTTGAGGTTATGGCTGAAAACAATAATGTTTCACTTGATGACAACGACAAGAAGAATGCAATGGAAACTTACGATGAAGAAATGCAGAAATGTAAAGAAATGTATCAGCTTGATGATGAGGGCTGGAAGCAGTATTTAGCTGATATGTATTGTACTGAAGAACTTTACAAAATGGCTCTTGAAAGAAAAAATCTTGAATATAAGCTTATCCGTTCATTGTATGAAGATGACTTCAAGGAAAATGTTCTTCCAGATTATGTAATGGCAAAGCATATACTTTTGGGAGTTACAGATGTCGATTATGAAGCAGTTGAAGTTCCAGAGGGTGCAACAGAAGAAGAAATAGAAAAAATCAATGCAGAAAATGAAAAGCTCAGAGAAGAAGCAACAGCTAAGCTTAAAGAAGAAAAACTTGCACTTGCTGAAGAAATTCTTGAAAAGGCTAAAGGCGGAGAGGATTTTGATAAGCTTATAGCTGAATACAATGAAGACCCAGGCGAAGTAGCTAAGGAAGATGGCACATTTGACGGTTATCTCTTTACTAAGGGTGAAATGGTTGAAGAATTTGAAACAGCTGCCTATGCTCTTGAAATAGATGGTATTAGTGATATTGTTGAAACAGATTACGGTTATCACATTATTAAAAGAGTTGAAATTTCAGATGAATATCTTGATGAAAACATTGTTGATACAATGATGGTAAATGATACTTACTACAGCCAGTATGCAGCAACAGCACAGGAAGTAACTTCCAATCTTGAAATTGAATATACAGATATTTATGAAAAGATAAATATTATGTCACTTAAATAATTTTTTAAAATTCCTGTATTCTGAAAAAAAAGAATATGGGAATTTTATGCATAAAAAGATAGTGAAAAATAAAATTTGGTATTATATTAATGAATTTTAATATTTTCTCCAAAATTAACAATTTGTTCATATAAAATTAATAGTTTTTTTTTTTTTTGATATAATTTTTATGAAAAATTATTTAAAAAGAGAGGTTTTTATTATGAAATCAAAGAAATTTTTAGCTGTTGTTTCAGCTATGGCTCTTCTGGGAGTTGGTGCTTCTTGTGAGAATGTTAATATTCTGAATGATTTCACTGTTTCGGTGAGTGCTGAAGAATTAACACTTGAAAATGGTTTGAAATATGAAGTTAACGAAGATGGAACAGAAATTACAATTACAGGGTGTGATACAACTGTTACGGAAGTTGTAATTCCAGCTGAAATAGATAGTCTGCCTGTTACAAACATTGGCAAGGATTCATTTCGTGGTTTTGAATTATTAACATCAGTGACAATTCCAGATTCTGTTACAAGTATTGGTGAGTGTGCATTTTATGGCTGTAAATCATTAACATCATTAGAAATACCAGATTCTGTTACAAGCATTGGAATTTATGCATTTTTTGACTGTGCATTATTAACATCAGTAACAATTCCAGACTCTGTTACATTTATTAGATGGGGTGCATTTTATGATTGCATATCGTTAACATCAGTAACAATTCCAGATTCTATTACAAGTGTTGAAATGTATACATTTTATAATTGTAAGTCATTAACATCAGTAACAATTCCAAAATCTGTTACAAGCATTGGCGAACGTGCATTTTCTGGTTGTAAATCATTAACAGATGTTTATTTTCAAGGTACTGAAAAAGAATGGAAAAACATAGAAGTAGATAATAAATTTGGATATAATCAATGTTTATTAAGTGCAAATATTCATTTCGTCAGCAACAGTGAAAATCCAACTGTTGAACCTACCTTACCTGGAGATGCAAACGGCGATACTATATTTGATGTACGAGATGTTACAACTGTTAACCAGTACATAATAAAGGCTGTTGATTTTGATGAACAGGCTATTGCTAATGCTGATGTTATCAAAGATAGTATTGTAGATGTTTCCGACCTTGGACAGATGAAAAAATTCATTATAAAGCTTATAGATAAATTTTAATGACGGTGAGATAACTTCACTTGACGCTTTAAAACTTTTATAATTGTTAGTCTTTAAGAAAAAATTTCCCATATTTCAAAAAGGAATATGGGAAGTTTTTATGTATAATATTCATAAAAAAGGGTAATAAAATTATAAAATTTGGTAGTGTTTTAATGAATTTCAATATTTTCTCCAAAGTTAACAATTTATTCATAGAAAATTCACAGTTTTTTTTTGATAGAATTTTTATGAAAATTGTTTAAAAAGAGAGGATTTTTATTATGAAATTAAAGAAAATTTTAGCTGTTGTTTCAATTTTTGCTGTTCTTGGTGTAGGTATTCCTTGTGAAAAATTTAATGTTTTAAATGACTTTACTGTTTTAACAAGTGCAGAAACTTTGGAAAATGGTTTAAGTTATAAGGTAAATAAAGATGGAACAGGAATTGAAATCACAGACTGTGATGCAACTGTTACATCAATTGAAATTCCAGCTGAAATAGATGGTTTGCCAGTTACAAGTATTAAAGAGGGTTATTATGGACAAGGAGTTTTTTCTAATTGTACTTTGCTAACATCAGTAACAATCCCAGAGTCTATTACAAGTATTGGAATTTGTGCATTTGATGGTTGCACATCATTAACATCAATAACAATTCCAGAATCTGTTACAAATATTGGATATTATGTGTTTTCTAATTGTAGTTCATTAACAGAAATAATAATTCCAAATTCTGTTACAAGTATTGATTCAAGTGCATTTGATGGTTGCACATCATTAACATCAATAACGATTCCAGATTCTGTTACAAGTATTGGAGATAGAGCATTTTCTGGTTGCACATCATTAAAATCAATAACCATTCCAGATTCTATTACAAGTATTGGATATGATGCATTTTCTGGTACACCATTTTTAGAAAATCAGCCAACAGATGTAAAATATGCAAGTAAATGGGTTGTAGATTGTGATGAAAATATAACAGAAATTGAATTAAAATCTGATACAGTTGGAATTGCAGACGGTACATTTTCTCGATGTGAAAAAATAACATCAATAACAATTCCAAATTCTGTTATAAGTATTGGGGGATATGCATTTTCTGGTTGCACATCATTAAAATCAATAATAATTCCAAATTCTGTTACAAGTATTGGAAATAGAGCATTTTTAAATTGTTCTTCCTTAACATCAGTATCAATACCAGATTCTGTTACAAGTATTGGAGAATGTGTGTTTTTTAATACATCATTAAAAGAAATACAAATTCCAAGTAGTGTTATTTATTTAGATTATGCATTTGCTGGATATTATACTGTTGAAAATTTTATGTTTGATATGCCTAGATCTGAAGAACCATGGACTGTTAATATGTCAAAACGTTATGATAAAGTTGAAGATTTTACAATTTACGGATATACAGGCTCTATTGTTGAAATATATGCAAATGTAAATGGTTTTAACTTTGTTTCAATTGGTACAATGCCAAGTGAACAGCCAACAGGCGACATTGATAGCGATGGTGAAACAACCTCAAATGATGCTCTTAATATTTTACAGATTGTTGCAAATGCTGGAGAGTTTACAGAGGAACAAAAGGCTTTTGCTGATATAGACGGCAACGGTGAGATAAATTCTTATGACGCTTTACTTGTTTTACAAATGATTGTTGGTCTTTAATAAGAAATTTTAAAAGAAAAATCCCCATATTCCAAAAAGGAATATGGGGTAATTTGTTATATCTTAATTTTCATAGCATTTAAATGCAAGTTCTGCATTTTCAAGGTCTTTACCATCTTTTTTCATAGTAAATGTACTTACAAGAGGACATATAACAAGTGATGAAAGCATTGTGAATGCTCCGCAGTTAAGAGGGGACATTATATTAAGTTTCCAGCCAAGATTATTAACAGCTTCAACTACATTCGGGAACCAGCCCATACAGAAAAGTGCTGTGTGAACGAGTGTTACTCCAACGCCCCATATAAAGCATACTATAACAGATGTTTTTGAAATTTTCTTTGAGAACAATCCCCACATAAACGGTGCAAGGAATGAGCCTGACAATGCTCCCCAGGAAATTGACATAAGAGTTGATATGTATGAGTTCTTATTCATTGCAAGTATTACTGAAAATGCAAGGAATACAACTATAAATATTCTTATTATTAATACCTGTCTTTTTTCTGTCATATCTTTACAGAATGGCTTTATCATATCTATTGTCATTGTTGAACTTGATGTAAGTACGAGTGATGAAAGTGTTGACATTGATGCTGAAAGAACAAGTACAATAAGTATACCAAAAAGAAATTCCGGAAGTGCTTCTGTCATCATCGCAGGGATAATTGAGTCATATTCAAGGTTTCCGTTTATAGTATTAATAAGATTTTTAGAAGTATCAGATGCGTCTGTAGTTGAATATATTCTTCCGAAACCTCCCATAAAGTATGAACCACCTGCAACTATTACAGCAAAAATTGTTGAAATTATACTTCCTTTTTTTATGGAATCATCATCTTTGATAGCATAGAATTTCTGAACCATCTGAGGAAGTCCCCAGGTTCCGAGCGATGTAAGAATTACTACTCCCATAAGGTTTATAGGGTCAGGGCCGAAAAGTGAATTGAATACTCCTGTTTCTCCTGTGCTGTCTGGAATGAGAGAAAGTGACTCCATAGCCTCTGAAAGACCACCTTTGTTTGATACAACGCAGATTACAACAGCAGCAATTCCTATAAGCATAATAATTCCCTGTACAAAGTCATTAAGGGCAGTTGCATAGTATCCTCCGAGAATAACATAAACAGCTGTAAGCAGAGCCATTGCTATTATACAGATTGAATAGTCAATGTTGAATGCTATTTCAAAAAGTCTTGAAAGCCCATTATATACCGAGGCTGTATATGGTATAAGGAATATGAAGATTATTACTGCTGATATAAGCTTAAGAGATTTTGAACCGTATCTTTTTTCAAAAAATTCAGAAGTCGGAGGCCAAGCGGTCTTAGGAAGAC
>JAZKXQ010000141.1:0-1287 GCA_045611725.1 Oscillospiraceae bacterium | reverse complement strand
AGAAAAATATTTTTCAGTAGGAACATACTCAAGAGGGAGCATTTCACTGTAATGAACTCCACTTTGTATCAAAGGTTCTCTCTTTTCAGATGGTAAAGGCTCAACAAGACCTGTAATATCCTTTAAAAGAATAGTTACATCATCTTTTCTGTATGAAGAATCCATCATAATTATTCAATCCACCTTATAACTTTAAAATTATTGCATAATGGAAAAGCCGATATTAAAGAATTTTCAGCTTTATCACCGTATGACCGACTGTCGGTTATGATTATAACAGTATCATATTTACAATAAGTGTTATATATATATGTCGTTCTCGAAGTTTCATAAAAACTGACAAGAGTTTCTCTCGATTTTAACGGATAGTCTGAATTGTTATGAGGTTCAACAGGACTTCTTGTAGTCGAATGGGTAAAAACAGAATATTCAGAATTATTTTTCTGAATTTTATATGCAGTATATATCGCAGGAAACATACATTCTTCAGTACCAATTACAGCAATTCTCTCACCCGAAATATCCTCTGAAATATGATTGTAAATACTATCAAGCGATTCAAGATATTCTGTCATATTAATTCCTGTTCTTGCATTTTTAAAGCCATTTACATCAATATGCTGAATATTTTTTTCCGAACATTCACAAGGCTTTGGTGCTGATGATTCTTCAACATCAGCGTCTTTATGGTCAGCCATAGAAATTTTAAGAAGATATATAAAATCTATTCCATAATTTAAAAGTTCATCTTTTCTTTCAGAAGTCATTCCATTTATAACAGAACATACAGAAAACTGAATATCTTCAGAAACTTTATTGTTATCCCTTAAAGCATTTACAAAATTAAGAATAGTAGTACCAGTAGAAATTTCATCTTCAATAAAAACGATATGCTTTTTGCCTCTTATAAGATTATCCCAATCTGCACACTGCAAGGATTGATTTACAGCGTGAGAATGGAGTTCTTTAAATTCAACAACAGGAAAAGCGTCCGGAATATATTCCCTCGTAGTATGAATATACTGGGAATTTCCAAAAAAAGATGCTACAGCAGTACCGATAGCAGTAGCAGTTTCAGCAAACCCTATAAAGAGTATTTCAGAATCTGAATAAGAAATATTTTTTCTAAGCTCCAGACTAAGCTCCTCAAAAAGTTTCATTGAAAGTATCGGGTTTGCAGGGATATGTTTTGCCTGTAAAGGATTTACAATAAGAAAACTTCTTTTTTTATTGTTTTCCCTTTTAGCCATTCTGATAATTTCATTATCAGAAAAAGATGATTTATTT
>JAZKXQ010000140.1:0-6632 GCA_045611725.1 Oscillospiraceae bacterium | reverse complement strand
AGTGCTTCGCTATTATATCATATCTTTTGTTTCTTGTCAAGCTTTTTTCAAAAGTTTTTTTATTTTTCAAACTTTATTCCCGCTCTCTCAAGCAACTTTTATATTATATCATAGCTTTTTCTTTTTGTCAAGTACTTTTTCAGATTTTTTTCGAACTTTCCAGTCTTTTATCTGTTTTTTACTTGATTTTTACCATCTTTCCCAGACAGCTTTATCATTATAGCATCTTTTCTGACTTTTGTCAACACTTTTTTTCAATTTTTTCAGATTTTCTTGAATTTTATTTTTTGTATCATAAAAATTATTAACAACATACGCTTATTATATTCAAAAAATATAAAAAATTCTCTTGACAAACATTGAATAGTATGATATATTTAACTCAAATAATTTAAAACGTTGATAAGGAAGGCATTTCGCAAGAATTTTATTACAGAGAATATTTCCCGTTGGCTGAAAGGAAATTTATAAAAAGCGTTATGCACACCGCCTTTGAGTATGTCTAATAAACATCGGTTTATCCCCGTTATCAGATTTAATGAAGGCACATTTTTGTGTGAATAAGGGTGGAACAGCGTAAATTCACGCCCCTTAAGTATAGCTATATCTATGCTTAAGGGGTGTTTTTTAATGAAATTAAGAGAAAAGAAACCAAATCAGGTAAAGAAAAAATCAAAAATATTCAACGCCTTTGATTTTATAGGTGATATTTTTGAATGTATTTTCGAGTTTATCGTTGATTTGATTTCAGATATTTTTGATTGAAAGGAAGTATATTAATTATGATTAAGTTAACTCTTAAAGACGGTAGCATCCGTGAAATTGAGTCTGCACAACCAGCGTCCGAAATTATAAAAAATATCGGTATGGGACTTTACAAGGCTTCTTGCTGTGTTAAAATCAATGGAGAAGTAAAGGATTTACGTACTGTTATTGACAGCGACTGTGAATTTGAAGTAATGACTTTTGATTCTGAAGAAGGTAAAAAGACATTCTGGCATACAGCTTCACATATTCTCGCACAGGCTGTAAAAAGACTCTATCCGGAAGTAAAACTTGCAATAGGCCCTGCTATTGACAATGGTTTTTATTACGATTTTGACATTGAAAAGCCATTTAATGCAGATGAACTTTTAAAAATTGAAGAAGAAATGAAAAAAATTGTCAAGGAAGGTCTTTCACTTGAACAGTTTGAAATGAATCCCGAGGACGCTTTAAAATATCTTAAAGAACAGAATGAACCATATAAGGTTGAACTCTGTGAAGAACACGCAGGAAACAACGAACCTATTTCATTCTATAGACAGGGAGAATTTACAGACCTCTGTGCAGGTCCACACCTTATGACAACAGCACCTGTAAAGGCATTTAAACTTCTTTCCTGTACAGGAGCATACTGGAGAGGCTCTGAAAAGAATAAAATGCTCTCAAGAGTTTATGCAACAGCATATCCAAAAGCATCTGAACTTGAAGAACATCTCAAAAGACTTGAAGAAGCAAAAATGCGTGACCATAACAAGCTCGGACGTGAACTTGAACTCTTTACAACTGTTGATGTTATCGGTCAGGGACTTCCGATTATGCTTCCAAAGGGAGCAAGAGTAATCCAGCTTCTTCAGAGATGGGTTGAAGATGAAGAACAGAAGAGAGGCTATCTCCTTACAAAAACACCTCTTATGGCAAAATCAGACCTTTATAAGATTTCAGGTCACTGGGGACATTATAAAGAAGGTATGTTTGTTCTTGGAGATGAAGAAAAGGATAAAGAAGTATTTGCACTCCGTCCTATGACTTGTCCTTTCCAGTATCAGGTATTCCTTAACAGACAGCGTTCATACAGGGATTTGCCTATGAGATTAGGTGAAACATCAACTCTTTTCAGAAATGAAGACAGTGGAGAAATGCACGGTCTTATCCGTGTAAGACAGTTTACAATTTCAGAAGGTCATATTATCCTCCGTCCTGAACAGCTTGAGGAAGAATTTAAAAATTCTCTTGAACTTGCAAACTATATGCTTGAAACATTAGGACTTGCAGAAGATGTTTCATACAGATTTTCACAGTGGAATCCTGAAAATACTGAAAAGTATATAGGAACTCCTGAACAGTGGGACGAAGCACAGGGAATTATGGGTAAAATCCTTGATAATCTCGGAGTAAAATATACAGTAGGAATTGACGAGGCAGCATTTTATGGGCCAAAGCTTGACATTCAGATTAAGAATGTACACGGCAAGGAAGATACACTTATTACTATTCAGATTGACCAGCTTCTTGCAGAACAGTTTGATATGGAATATATTGACACAGACGGTTCAAAGACAAGACCATATATAATTCACAGAACATCTATAGGCTGTTATGAAACAACACTTGCACTGCTTATTGAAAAATATGCAGGAGCATTCCCATTATGGCTTGCACCAGAACAGGTTAAGCTTATGCCTATTGCAGACAGACACGCAGATTATGCATATGACCTCAAGAAAAAGCTTGAAACATATGGAATACGCTGTGAAGTAGATGGCAGAGCAGAAAATGTAAAGAGAAAAACCAGAGATGCACAGCTTGAAAAAATACCATATATGCTTGTTATGGGCGATAAGGAAATTGAAAACGGCACTGTTTCAGTACGTTCAAGAAAAGGCGATACTGTTACAATGAGCATTGATGAACTTATAGCAAAGCTTAATGATGAAATTGAAAGAAAAGTAAGATAATGTCAGTTCGACGAAAACAAAACATTAAGCAAAGTGCTAAAATAAAAGTTTTGGTCAAGCTTTTTCAGCTGAAAGCTGAAAAGAGGGGAAAATCTGCACGAGAGGTTTTCCCCTTCAAAAACTTTGAATTTAATGTATTTACTATATTTCAAAGTTTTTTTATTTATCGAATTAGAGTTAAAATAAGAAAAAACCTGAGAATTGAAAAATTCTCAGGTTTTGTTTTACTTATTAATTTTTGATTTTTCCTTATCAATTGTTTTAAGAAGGTCATCAACTGAGGTTTTAGAACTTCTTTTTGATGCATATTTGTTTGATGAATATTTACTTGCTGAAGCTGATACAGATTTTTTCTTTGCAGGAGCTGATTTTTTAATTTCAGTAGTATTTGATTCAGATTTCTGAATTTTAATTGTTGGCTGTTCAGATTTAATTTCTGTCATTACAGGAACAGGTTCAGAAACTGGTTGAGAAACTTTAATTTCTGGTTTAATTTCAGATTTTTCTGGTTTAATAAGCTGAATAGGTTCTGATTTAACTTCGGATTCTTCTGATTTAACAGGCTGAACGGTTTCTGATTCAATTTCAGATTTTTCAGGCTTAACAATCTGAATAGGTTCTGATTTAATTTCAGATTTTTCTGGTTTAAATGGTTTATTGAACTGTGAAAGGTCTGTATAAGGTTCTTCCTGCTTAACTTGTTCGGAAATAATTTCCTCTGGAACTTTTATTTCCTGCTGTGGAATAATTTCTTCAGTTTTTTCCTCTTTAGCCTTTTCAGCCATAAGCTTTTCAGCTTTTTTCCTTGCAATTCTCTGGAAAATTGTTTCTTCCTGCTGTTCATCATCTTCTGATTCATCTGTTACAGGAAGGATTTTTGGAATACCTTCATCTGTTTTTTCTATAATGTAAATATTATCTTCATCTTCCTGTTCATCAGAATTTTCAGCACCTATTTCAGAAATAAACTTCTTGCGTTTAGCATCTTCCTTAGCTTTCTTTTCTTTTAATTTTCTTTCTTTTTCATTCTGATTATCTGTTTCAGATTCTTCCTCTGTATCTTCCTTATCAAGAATTTTGAGAGCCTGAAGAAGAACTATTATTGTAGCAGGAAGAACGATAAGGAGAACTATTCCCTGACTTGCTGTAGCGAATGTTACAAATTTTCCGAAACTTCTGCTTATATTGGTACAAAGACCGATAACATTTCTTCTGTTTACAAGTATTGTATCACCATTCACATCATTCTGGAGCAGACAATTTTTATCGTCCATTTCAGCAATTCTCAAAAGAGCCTTGTCATTTTCCTCATTGATAATTGCAAGAACGACATTTGATATACCAGCACTTTCAGCCAGAGTTCTGTCGCATATTACAGCAGTTTTTTCATCGATATTTCCAATAGTCTTTTCTTCATTTGTTACATATACATAATATTTCTCCAAAAACAAAGGGGCTTTGCTTTCATTATAGAAAAGAGCATTGATAACGAATGAAAACACGATAAGCAAAAGCAGTACAATAATAATGACCGTTTCTGCTATATTATTCTTTCTTGATTTTTTTTGCATAATTTCCTCCTGATTTCGTAAAAATCGATATTGTCTTTAATTATATCACATTATTCTTAAAAATACAATTTTTATTTTTTTAAATTTTGATAAAATTTTTTAAAGCTTACTTGACACAGCAATAAAATAATAGTAAAATTAGTATATAAGCTTGTGTAGCACAGTGGTAATGCAGCTCATTCGTAATGAGCAGGTCGCAGGTTCAAATCCCGTCACAAGCTTTTTTTATTCCGTATGTTTAAACATACGGAATTTTTTTATTATTGCTGTAAAGAATTTTCAAAATCCTCATAAGATGAAGTTATTCCAAGGTATTCTTCAAGGCATAAACCACTTTCATACACAGCAGTGGCAATTTCTGTTCCAAGGTATCTTATATGCCACGGTTCATACATATAGCCTGTGATATGTTCCTTATCCTTTGCATATCTTACTATAAAGCCATATTTATGGCAATTTTCAGCGACCCATTTTCCTTCGGGAGTATCTGCAAAAGATGAATCTATTGTATTAAGGTCAAACGCAAGACCTGTCTGATGTTCGGAATGTCCCGGACGTGCTGAATATGTATCGGCAGCATCTTTTCCATCTCTTGAAACATATCTGTTATAGATTTCGTCCTGTCTTGAATACGAACGGAAACCTGATGATATGTATATATTGCAACCCTCTGCATAAGCAGCTTTCTGCATTTCCTCAAAAGCAGACATAGCCACAGGGTCAACCCCAGGGTTATAATCTGATGGTAAAGCATAAGTTTTATTTGCTATTAATATTCCGTCTATATACGTCAGTGAGGTAACTCCGTTATCAGCTCCTGAATATTGAGTATCCACAGGCTGAGCCTGTACTTCAACAGCAGTTTCCATTTGAGTTATGGAAGTCTGAAAAGTTTCCTCTGCTTTTATGTTTTCAGTTTCTTCATCACAAGCAGTCATTGAACAAGTCATAGTCATTATAATCAAAGCTAATATATATTTTTTCATTTTATTTCTGCCTTTCGGAATTATTAATATTGAGTATCATCTTCATAGAATGAAGTTATTCCAAGATATTCCTCAAGACAAAGACCACTCTGATGAACAGCTGTTGCAAGATTTACTCCAAGGTATCTTATATGCCACGGTTCATATGTATAGCCTGTAATAGCACTTTTATTTGCAGGGTATCTTATAATAAAACCATATTTATAGCAGTTTTCAGCAATCCATTTTCCTTCCGGAGTATTTGCAAAAGAAGCGTCTATCGAATTTAAATCGAAAGCAAGACCTGTCTGATGTTCTGAATGTCCCGGACGTGCTGAATATGTATCAGCCATCTGCTGACCATCACGTTCAACATATCTTTCATACAAATTCTTTTGTGTTTCATATGAGCGATAACCAGAGGCTATATAAAGATTACAGCCCTCAAGTTCAGCAGCTTTCTGCATTTCATTGAAAGCCTCCATAGCCTCGGGGTCAACTCCGGGGTCATAATCAGAAGGCAAAGCATATGTTTTATTTGCAACAAGAACACCGCTTATATATGTAAGATTTGTAACGCCGTTTATTGAATAGGATTTTGTTACAATAACTTCAGGTTCAACGATTATATGCACTGATTTACTTAATTCAGGATTATTTTTATCCTTCAGCATTATAGTACAAGCACCCTCGCTTACTCCTGTTATAGTACCATTCTGGTCAACTGATGCAATTGTTATATCAGTACTTGACCATTGGAGTTCAGCAACAGAACCTACGGGCATTATCTCCATTTTAATCTGTGTGGTATATCCAACCTTTACAGTCAGAGTATCATCTTTGATAAATATATTTTCAGCTTTCAGAACAGTTGTCTGGGCAACCTCATTCTCAGAAGAAGACTGAGTATTTTCAGTAATCTGAGTAGTTATCCCAACGGTTTGCTCAGCATTTTCAACATTCTCTGTTTTTTCTGTTAAAATTTCGGTTGTTACATTCTGATTATTTTCTGTTTCTTCTGATGTGATTACATTCGATTCAGAATTTGTCACATTTTCTTCAGAAAATACTGTCTGGGATAAATCAACTGATTCTTCCGCTTTTATTTCTGTGGAAACAGAATCATTCTCATTATATGTTTCAACAGCATTGCAACCTGAAAGTAGCAATGACAGAAGCAAGGCAGGAAAAATAAATTTCCTCATTTTTCCCATGTTCTTTTTCCTTTTTAAAGTTTGTTTGACAAATAACACAGTATGTGCTTAAAAATAAAACTCAATAACAGCTTTCATTAAAAATAAGCTTTTCAGCCGATCCGGCTTTTACTTCTTTTTTTCCTGAACTTCCACAAACTCCACCTGATCGACCCAGACTTT
>JAZKXQ010000139.1:0-7871 GCA_045611725.1 Oscillospiraceae bacterium | reverse complement strand
TTTTGTATCTTATGGGACGCGGTTTATTTGACGGTTACTTAAAAACGTGCATTATTAACTTATTCAGCGAGTTTTTTTCCAAGTTCTTTACAATTTTTCAAATCGTCGTCTGAAGGTGTTTCATTTACTATAAGACCCTCTCCGTTGATAAGATTTGCACCATTGCCTTTTACTCTATCCTCCCATTTTCTCATCCATTCACCATCTCCCCAGCCATATGAACCAAAGAGAGCTATCTTCTTTGAATTGAGTTTGCTTTCTATGGATTCAAAAAACGGTTCAAATTCACTTTCTTCAAGAACTTCATCTCCCATTGCAGAGCAACCAAAAGCTATTGCATCATAATTATCAATATCTCCTGTAAATTCTGAAACACTGAAAAGTTCTGCTTTTGCACCTTCTGCAATAGCAATTGCCATAGCCTCTGTATTTCCTGTTCCACTCCAATAAATTACTGCTGTTTTCATAAATAAAGAATCCTCCTTAAGATATTTTTAGTGCCTGATAAATATCAGCACCATTATTTAATTTATTGCACAGAAATTTTCTGCACTTATCATAATTTTCAAATGCACGTCTTGCACTGTTTTCACAGCCATACACTTTCCAGCAACCACAGAGTTTAAAATTTTCTCCTTTATTTTGAATAAATCCTATAACATCTTCAATAGGATAACCAAGAAAAATTCCTATTTCGTGAGGAAAACTATCACTTTCAAGTATTCTGTTTGAAAGAACTTCCAGATATTCAGAAATATCTGCATTATATGGATAATCATATTCCATAAGTATATTTTTTATTTTTACATCAGAAAAATGTTTTTGCAGCATTTTTTCATTGTATATAAGTACAAGCATATGTTTTTTGCATTTACATAAAATTCTGCTTTTAAGACCTCTTGAAACAGCTTTTTTGTTAAATTTTTCTATAAATAACAAAACTTCAGATTTATTCGCAGGAAATGAAATAAGATTTGCACATTTTATTCCCAATAATGCAGGAGCGGCGTGAAAAGCCAGTTTCATTTCAAAATTTCTGTAGTCTGCTGGTATCATAAAAAATCACCTCTTTAATTAGCGTAAGCTAACTTATTTTTAATAAATTTGGTTAGCTTTAACTAACCGAATTTATTATAACATATATACTGATTTTTGTCAAGTATAATTTTTCAATGCTCTTACAGTTACTCTGCTTTGACCACTTAATGTACAGGTAAAAATAGTTAAATCCCATTCACTTTCATCATTTTTATCCATTTCTGAAATATCATAACCATCAATAATTTCTGTATTTACAACTCTATATTGATATATATTTCCATTTGCATCAGTAAAAATAATTTCATCATCACTATTAAGGCTGTTTATATCTCCAAAATGCGAACTGTAATTATGAGCAGCAACTATAAGATTATTTTCAGCTATACTCCCTTTATATCTGCAAGGAGATATTTTCAAACTGTCATAACTCCATTCATTCATTACAGGAAGTTCAATGTTAAGAGATGGGATTTCAATAAATCCTATATAATAATTTCCATCAATTTCAAGTAATTTTTCTTCTGTTGTTTCAGTGCAGGTAGTTTCCCATTTTTCAATATAATAATCAGTTTCCATATATTCAGTATATGTTTTTGTTTCATAAGAAATCTGATTTTTTATTTCACCAAGCACATTTTCAGATGCCTGACTACTTTTCATATCCTGATTTATATTGTAAATAACTAAGGACAATGCCGATAAAATCAGAATTGTCCCTAATCCAATACAGCATTTACTGTATAATTTTTTCATATTTTTCACCATTTATTCTTTAATACTAAGCCTGATACCAATTGCTATAAGCACAATTCCACTACCTGCCATAACAGGAACAGGCCACCACAACTGGCTTGTTTGTGGTAATTTATCAATTTTAGTAATATCAGTTCTGTCTTTGGTAATATCTGTTGTATCTGTAATCTTATTTTCATTTGTAACAACTGTAACTTTATTTTCTGTATCATTAGTATCAATAACAACAGTAGTATTATTATTTTCAGTATCATTTGTATCAACAATAACAGTAGTATTATTATTTTCAGTATCATTTGTATTAGTAACAACAGTAGTATTTGTGTTTTCAGTTACAGATGTAATATTATCTGTATTGGTAAAATCCGTAGGTCGAGTATTATCCTGTCCTATATTGCTGCCCGAACCAGTAACAAAAATATCATCATCAGAAGTAGTTGTCTGACCATTTCCCATAGTATGTTCCAAATCTGAATTTGTCATAAATCTTCTTGTAAGTTTAGGGTAGGCTGTAAGCTCTGTTTTATTGGAATTTGTTTCATCTACTTCAAAAATAATGTTTAATGGAATATAAATGCATTCATCAATTGTTAATCTTTTTCCATATGCCATATATAAGCCAGAATCAAGAGGTTTGAATATGACTTCACCATTTTTATCAGTTTTTCCAGACTTAACAGTCTTTAATTTATGGCTTTCTGCATAATTTCCGAGAATATCTGTTATATTCCTTATGCTATTAGCTGTAAGATTATCAAATGAAACATCACATTCAGCAAATTTTTCATCGATAACAAGCTTATCACCCTGACGTGAACCTATTTTATATAGCTTCCATTCCATTCCCTTAACGGCAACATCATCTTTTACACATATCAGTTTCATAGAAACATTTACATTTTTTGCATAAGCAGTAATATTCAGTCCCGCAGTTACCCACAGAACAGTACCGAGAATACAGAAAAAGAAGCCACAGAATCTGTATAACTTTCTATTCATATCATTCACAGTCCTTTTCCGAGGTCATTTTCCTGATTATATCCTGAACTGACTCTTTTTTATTTTTACTACTAAGAATCCAATAGCCAACCACTCCTGCAAGTAAAGGGAAAAATATCAAAGGAACGACAATTAATGAATCCACCTGAACAGCGTCAGCAGTAACCTTTACATTTGATTTGTATATAGTTTCAGTTCTTTTTGAGCGTACAAGAAGTCTGTGAGTATTTATACCATATGGAGTACAGGTCATAAGGGTTAAATAATCTCCCTCTGGAATTATATCCAGTTTATGAATTTCATCTGGCTCTATGATAAATATTTCCTCTACTTCATAGGTAAGGATTTCATCAAGAACAGTAATTGTAAAAATATCTCCTGTAGTAAGTTCATCAAGGTCGCTGAAAAGCTTTGCAGAGGGAAGTCCCCTGTGGGCAGATATAACGCAATGCGTATTTTCACCACCCACAGGAAAAGCAGACCCCTCAAGATGACCAGCGGCTATGTTAAGAACTTCATCGCTCGTTCCGTGATAAATCGGCAGTTCAACCTGAATTACAGGTATTGTAATATATCCCATTATTCCAGTGCCTGAAATATCGAGTATCTCATCATAACCGTCAATATCCTTGCAATCAGAAAACGGTGAAGAAAGTTCACTTAATTTTCTGTTATATTCTTTAGCTTTTTCAATAATTTTTTCGCTTTCTCCGTTATCAAGTTCAGCTATTGTCTTTTCGTATCCTGCAACCGCACGGCTTTGAACTCTGGAATTCCACCAATTGCTTATAATCGGGTATAGCATTATACTCACACCTGTCAATAATAATACAATCCATAAAAATGTAGATAAATTAAACTTTTTTTTGCTCATGGAATCCTCTCATACACTGCCACGCAGTTTATTTTATTATTTTTTATGCATTCTCTTTTTAGCAATAAGGAATACACCAGCAACACCTGCAAGAGTGCCACCACCGATATAGAATATCTTAGTACCTATACCACCTGTTGAAGGAAGTGTTGAACCTGCATTGTTGACAATATCAATACTATTGCCAGTATAATCATCACCCTCAAGTTTCAATCCATTCAAGGAATCTTCTGCCCATTCGGTGTTATTGTTGTAAGTTGCAACAAGCTTTAAATCAATATCTTCACAAGTATTATATCCCGAAGGAGTTACTGTTTCCTCAAGAGTATATGTAACAATATCGTCAAGACCTAAAATTACAAAATTACTTTGAGTTACATCACCATTTTTTGTAGTTTTAATCTCAGGGTAACCAGTTTCACCAGATTTTGCAACTCTGTAATACTTTGTTGTATTTGTATCAAGTGAAGATATACCATTTGAAGCATTTGTAATCTCTACAAGATTAACAACAGTACCACCTTTTTTAAGATTAAAGGTTGCACCCCCAAGAGCTTCGCCACCACCATCAACCTTTTTACCATTAAGAGTAAATGTAAGGTCAGCAACTTTATCTACAGGAGTTTCACCCGTTGTGTCATCATCTTTTCCATCACCATCTGGTGTATCATCACTGTTATTAGGGTCATTTGAGTAAACAAGCAAAGCCGCATTTACATTTTGTTTTTCATCAGTTGCTGAAGTTGAAACAAGAGCATTTTCATTCAGAGTTGCTGTATAGTATGTATAGATAAATCCACCATTTGCAATTGAAGTATCACCTTCTTTAAGTTTAGCTTTTAAGTCCACAAAATCAATATAGAAACTTTCTTCAAAGTCATCAGTTCCACTATAATTACTTGGTGTTGCAGAAATTCCTGTAATTTCTTTAGGTTGTCCACCATCAGCTACATATACAATTTTCTGAACACTACCAAAAGTAAGCCCTGCGTCCAGTTTATCGCAGATTACATAATTGTATGTATCATAGTACTGCATATTCGGAACAGATGTCTTTATGCAGAAATACACAGTATCACCAATCTGATTGTCTGCAACATCAAGCCAACCTGTACCTTCCATAGCACCTGTCATAGCTGGATTTTGTCCGCCATCATTATCCCATATTTTCTTTTCAAGAGAAGGCTTATCAGTTTTCACTGTTATTTTTTCATTGCTTGTAATTTTCAAAATATACTTGGTTACACTCTTATCAGAACCACTAATATTTTCTGTAGTATCAACAATGAGATAGTAACCTGCTTCTACATTTGCCAATTCATATTTTTCATTCTGATAAGATATTGTCTTAGCATTAGTATCATTCAGATATGACTTTGTAGTGTCTTTTAAATCATCTGCAAATTTTTCAGCAGCATCTTCTCCACCAGTTACCAATAAATTTGCTTTTGCTGCTGCATCTCCAAAACCACTTTGAACAGCATCTGAATTTACACCCGAACCCCATACAACGTTTGATAATTTTCCGCCAGAAACATCACCTTCAAAAATCTGATAAATCTTATATGTATGGTCTGGTTCTTCATTATCGATTGTAATGGTAAAAGTTTGTTCTGAAGTAGCACAAACACTCCATTCATTCAGAGGTGCTGTAAACATTCCAGTAGCCACAATAACTGCTGCTGAAATCCCTGCAATTTTTCTTAAGATTGTGTTATTTTTCATAGTAAACGCTCCTTTTTTATAAATTTCATTCCCTTGATTTCACTATTAATAACTATTTCATTCGCTTTGAGATGAAATATTTTAATAATAAACTGCAAATAACAAGCAATACGCCTGACGCATAATAAACAGCCGTTCCGTTTCCTCCCGTTTCGGGAAGTTTAAAATCATTTGGCATAACAGTTTCCAGTTGGTTTGTAACTGTGATTGTAGGATTTGTACCATCTAAAGAAATACCGTTTCCATTATATTCAACAGGAATATAATTTCCCTCAATAATTTCTTTAACATAATAATAATAAACATTTCCAGAATTATCGGCATAGGGCAGTGGTGTTTTTAAAGTATCTGACCACAAACCATTATCCTTATTTATTGTAACCTCCTGAATCAGTTCTGCATTTTCAGGAATATTTGCTGAAATTCCTGTTTCTTCATTGATTTCACTATTGATATTTTCAGACTTTGTCAAAGAACGGTAAAGCTGTAACTTTATATGAGTTCTGTCAATATATTCTCCTTTCACTTCATTTTTATTAGCATCTATCCACTTCTTATTGAATGTAATATATGCAGTTTTAATGTTAGTAATTGTTATAGTACCCGATTGTATGCCATTGTTTTGAATATTATTGGTATATCCCTCTGGAACGGTCTCTTCTATCTTATAATAATAATCGGCACCTTTTTCATTTTTTAAAGGCAAATCTTCATAAACATATGTCCACTTATCACCATCTTTTTGCGGAGTGGGCTGTATTATATCAGCAACATCTGTCAAATCACTCTCATCACTCAAAGTGTATCTTTGCATTTTAAGAGTAATATTTTCTGGTCTTGAAGAACTATTATTGTCAACCCATATTTTCTCAACGGTTATAGTTGTTGAATTGATTTCAACAGCATTGTTTTTATTGATTATCTTTATCATACCCGATTGACCATTGTTATTGTAAATTATATTTACTCTGTAAGCACTATCAACATCAAGCTCTTTTACTTCAAAGAACTGATAATCTCCAAGCAGTTCGGGACTTATTTTACATAACCAGTTGTCAGTCTTTGATATGGTAAATGTTTCAGATTCTCCGTTTTTAATAAGAACTTTTTCGCCGTCTTCTGTTGTACTTCCATACAATTTAAATGAAATAGAATCGGGAACATTGGAAGTATTTGAAATATCAGTATTATTTGTATCATACCATATTTTTTTGATTGAAAGAGTATCTGAATTGGTGATTGTTATTGTGCCATCGCTTGTATTAACTGCATTTCCAGTATAGCTTGGCTTATAAGTTCCTGTATTATTTCCATATGGTTCATACCAAGTTGAACCATTATCCAAACTGTATGCAGTTTCTTTAACATAGTAATATATAGGCTGTCCGTCTTTTCCGTTGGGAAGATTTTTCCACGTATGAGAATCATTAAATTCTATGGTTTCAACTTCTTCAAGAGTTTCTGGAAAACCACCATCAACTTTCTGATATGACCAGTAAAGAGTAGCTTTTGATTTATAATTTGAAAAATCAGCTGTTTCATCTGAAGAATTCCATTCCTTTACAACTTGTATATTAATAAGTTTATTATTAGGAATAGTAATTTCTCCACCTGCCTGAATTAATTTGACTTCTGAATTAAAATCGGTAGGAAAGCTTGTAGCCTTTGATATATAACTGAAATAGTAAGGTTCTGTAGCCTTTTCATAACCATCTGGAGCTGTTTCTTCCACCAGTTTATAGAGTTTACCACTTTCAAGACCATTTATAGAGAGTTGTCCATTTACACTTATTTCAATACCATCAGAACCCCATTCAATAGTCTTAGTATCATATCCATTACTATCTTTTTCATATCCATTAAACCATTGCCACGAAGAAGATGTAGTATCATACTTTGCAAGTTTAAACGTTGCATTAAGTAAAGTATTATGATTACCTACATCAACTTTTTTAATTTTAGGTGCAATATCTGTAGATGATGTAGCATTAGAAGTTGCTATTTTCAATTCTATTTCACCAGCAGAAGATGTTGCAGACATATCACCAGCTTTCATAGTAGCACTGTTTGAGAATTTAACTGTATCATTGCCTCCTAAATAACTTCCATTGTTAAGAAGCTGATATGTATACTTAACTCTGATATGTTGAGAGTCGGGAACTGTAAGATTAAGATTTGCAAATTCTACAGTGCCATTTCTATACGCAGTATATTCAAGTGTTTTTGGAGTAACCATATTAAAATTTGTTTGATTAGTAACAGTATATGGAAATATTGCTTCGCCATTTGAATCAAAAGTAAGTTCCGAGAGTGTTTGGCTACCATTATCTCCATATTTTATATCTGTTGACATTGTAGTATTAGCATCACCTTTAAAAATAAATATAATTGTTTCTCCAGATGTTCCACTAAATTGAGTATTCCAATTTGTTCCATTATCATTTCGATTTGAATAAGCAACTTCTACTAATTCATCACG
>JAZKXQ010000138.1:0-2529 GCA_045611725.1 Oscillospiraceae bacterium | reverse complement strand
TATATCGGTGGTAATGATTCAATGGATACTGTAAGCAAACTTTCAAAGTATATGAAAGAAAAAAATGAGGATATAAAAATTATTGGTATTCCAAAAACAATTGACAATGACCTTAAATACACAGACCATACTCCAGGATTTGGTTCAGCTGCAAAATATCTTGCTGTTACAATGCTTGAAATTATCCGTGATAGTGCTGTTTACAATCTGAAATCGGTTACAGTTGTTGAAGTTATGGGCAGACACGCAGGTTGGCTGACTGCTTCAACCTGTATGCTTAAAGCAAACGGAGAAACAGCTCCTCACCTTATATATCTTCCGGAAAGTAATTTCAGTGTTGACAAATTTTTAAATGATATTCAGAAACTCCACGAAAAATACGATTCTGTAATCGTTGCAGTATCTGAAGGAATTACTTTCAGCGATGAAAGATTTTCTCTTGACGCATTTAAATCTGGCTCTACTGACGCATTCGGTCACCAGTATCTTTCAGGTATAGGAAAATGTCTTGAAAATATTATCAAGCAGGAGCTTAAATGCAAAGTACGTTCTATTGAACTTAATGTTATGCAGAGATGTTCTTCACATCTTGCATCAAAATGCGATATAGAAGAATCTGAACTTATCGGTGAAGAAGGCGTAAAATCTGCACTTAATGGAATGACAGGAAAAATGATGACTTTTGAAAGAGTTTCAAATGAACCTTACAAGGTAGAAATTGGCTCTGTTGATGCTGAAAAGGTTGCAAATCACGAAAAACTTTTCCCACAGGAATGGATTAATGATGAAAAAAATAATGTTACTGATGATGCTATAAAATACTTCCTTCCATTGATACAGGGAGATGTTAATATAAAAACAAAAAATGGACTCCCTATCCATCTTAAACTGAATATCTAAAACTAAAAGCCCTGTTTTCCAACAGGGCTTGAAATTTTATTTCTTAATTTTTCCTTTTTTAACATTATACATTTTCTGGTCAGCAATAGTAACCATATTAAATAATTTTGTGGTAGGTTCGGGAATATCTATATGCCAACCAATACTCGCCTTTATTTCATAAGGTTTACAAGATGTAGCATTGTATTTATCAATATTGCTTAAAATTACATCTCTCAGCTTACGAGCTTTTTCCTCTGTATAATCAGCAGCAAATATAATAAACTCATCGCCACCAAATCTTGCACATATTTCACCATTTCTACAAGCCGAAGAAATTGAATCAGCCATACTTTTTATAGCACAATCCCCTTCCTTATGACCGAAAGTATCGTTTATATGTTTCATTTTATCCATATCGGCAAACATAACCATAACAGGCTTTTTATGTTCGATACATTCATTGAAAAGCTCATCTGTATTTCTATTAAAACCATTTCTGTTATATATAAATGAAAGAGGGTCTATAACATAAAGTTTATCCAGTTCTCCAAGAACTCTTTCAAGGCACATAAGCTTTCTTATATTTTCAAGTGAATTACTTATATTCATTGTCCACGAATGAAACAATGCACTTTCAAGAGGAAATTTACTGTTGCATATTACACAATATCCCAATGCTCTCTCTCGATAATGTATTGGTACAAAATAATAGATTTTGCTTGTATCACTTTCTCCATAGAGGTCTGGCAACATAAGAGCTGTTTCAAAGCCCTCAAGAGAACCAAATACTCCATTGCAGTATACAAGAGGAACACTCACGCTTTCAGTGTATCCATTTACAATATATTCATTATCACGGAATGTGTTTGATGTATCTATATAACCCGAACTGTTACCTTTTTTATCCATACCCGTCCAGTTTTCACACATACACAGGAAGAATTTTTCGCAGTCTATTTCAGTAACGAATTTTTTAAGAGTTTCAATATTTTCTGAAATATTTTCACTTTCCACAAGAGTACAGGACATTCTGTTTACAAGTGAAATATCCTGACTATAATTATCAAGAAGATAATAATTTTCCTGCTTAAATCTGCATACATCATCATTCATTTCATTATGACAACCACAGCTTTGAGCAAATACTGATTTAGTTTCAAGAATTTCACTTCTTGGCTGTTCAACACCTGTTATATGATTGAAAATTTTCATACAAGCCTTATAGCCTGATTCAAAGAGCGGACGCTGAACAGAAGTTATTTCGGGATAATAATTTCTTGCATTGTATATGTTGTCAAAACCTGTAACAATAACATCTTCAGGAACTTTTTTACCAAGCCCAATAAGAGATGTAGCTGCTGCAATAGCTGTTGCGTCATTGGCACATATTATCGCATCAGGAAAAGGAAGGCTTGAATTTATAAACTTGCTTATTGCATTTCTTCCGTCAACTGCTCTGAAAAATCCGTGATGAACACGTTCTTCCTCAAAAATTATATTATGCTCTTTAAGAACTTTTTTATATGCATTAAATCTTAGTATACTTTCAGGATTATCTTTTGGACCTGAAACATAATTTATTTTTTTAGCTTTATGTACTTCTATAACGTGCCTTACAATATCTTCCATAGCCTTTTCATTGTCGAT
>JAZKXQ010000137.1:0-1752 GCA_045611725.1 Oscillospiraceae bacterium | reverse complement strand
GACGAACTCAGCGAAGAGATAGACGGCTGTGACGGAGCTATGGCTCAGATGGCTGAAACTATGAACGATAATCTCGAAGGAGATATTAAAATATGGGAATCAGCTCTTGAAGGTCTTGGAGTAAGCTTTTATGAAAGTATTGTCGGAAAACTACGTCAGACCGTTCAGGATGCTTCGGGATGGATAACAAAGCTTGATAATGTTTTTAAGGCTGATGGTTTTTCAGGTCTTGCCTCAGCTTTTGCAGATGTTCTTTCTGATGCAGTTGCAAAAGCATATGCTGAACTTCCTGAAATGCTTGAAATCGGAAAAAGTATGATAATTTCTCTTTGTGAGGGTATAAAGAGTGACAGCGACCAGCTGAGATTTCAGGGAGCTGAAATTATTACTGCACTTGCTGACAGCTTTGTTACAGGTTTTACTTCATTTTATGATATTGGATTTTCTGTAGTTTCCTCTTTACTTTCAGGAATTAATCTCAATAATTCAGAAGCGTCCGAAATACTGAAAAATTTTATAGGAGGAATTTCCAAAACTCTGAAAACATATATTCCTCCGATAGCTGAAAACGGTGCAGAAATATTTGTTGCTCTTGCAGATGGAATCGCCGAAGCTTTGCCGTTGGCGTTGAGTTCAACTAAAAATGTAATTTCAGGCATAGTCAGAGCTATAAATACAAATCTTCCACAGCTTATAAAGTCTGCACAGGAGATAATATCAGCATTTTCGGGAACTCTTAAAAGATTTTCTTCTGATTCTGAATTTACTCAGAATGTTAAATCAATAATTGTTTCTCTTGCAGAATTTTTCGTTTCAGAAGCTCCTCTGATACTTGAAACAGGCGTTGAACTGATTGAAGAACTTCTTGAAGGTATGCTTGAAACAACTGAAGAATTAATGCCTTTTGTAACCGAATTTATAGGAAAACTATGCGAAATAATTACAGAACACCTTCCTGAAATACTTCAGATTGGCTTTGATATTCTGATAACTCTGATTGATGGAATAGTTGAAAACATTCCAACTCTCGCTGATACGGCAATTGACATAATTCTTTCACTTGCACAGTTCCTTATTGACAATGCTTCAACGCTGATTGATTCGGCAGTTAAGATAGTTAAAACCTTATGTGACAAGCTTCTTACAGTGGAAAATATACAGCTTATTGTTGAGGCTGCACTTGATATTCTTGAAGAACTTGCTCAGAGTATTGCAGATAATCTTCCTGTACTTGTTGATTGTGCAATACAAATTATCGAAAATCTTATGTGGTATTTAAATCACGAAGATGGTATCAGTGCAATTGTTGAAACTGCAGGAGAAATAATAGGAATTTTAATAAAAGGTCTTATAGATTCCATTGATGAGGGAAAGCTTACTGAATTTGTAAGTATGTTTTTGGTAGAAATCGGCGAATTGTTTATGGAACTTAATCCTGCGAAAATAGGCGAAGAACTGGCGAACGGAATAATGGAAGGCCTGTTGGGAGTACCATTGGATACTCAGGAATTTAAAGAAAATTTTGCGGATAACTGGATTTCAGGAATGAAAGATATTCTTGGAATACACTCTCCTTCACGTCTTATGCGAGATGAAATAGGTATTTATCTTGTTCCTGGTATTGTTGAGGGTGTGACAGAAACTTCAGAACAACTTACTGATGAAATGAATAATGCTATTGATAATGCTATAAATTCCATTGATACTCAGAAAACAGTTGACTTTAATTTAAATCCTACTGTAAATGCAAAT
>JAZKXQ010000136.1:0-2189 GCA_045611725.1 Oscillospiraceae bacterium | reverse complement strand
TCATACTGAGTTTCCAGTGTATGCGATTGATTTTATCACCTTCATTATAATTCCTTATATCGAAAACTTCTGAACAATCATCTCCCGACTTGAATTTTGAATAAAGCTCACTTTGCGTATTTTCATCAAAAAGATGGTCAGTAAATACGGCTATGGGATAAGTGTCGGGCATTATTACAATTTCCTTTGAAATTTCAAATTTTTTTCTGAATGAAAAAAGTTTTATGTAGTCATAGATTTTTATGTGTTTTAGTTTTACTATAAGTTTTCCACAATATTCTGATGAAATATTGAATGACATTATCTGAGAATTAAGCGACTGAATGGGAACAGTAGCTGTCATAGGTTCTGGCATACTGTCTGCTGAATTTAAAACTTCAAGGTATATACAGGCATTTGAAACAGGAAAAATACTCTTGTTTGTTATTTTTACATCAATCGTTATATCTTTCTTTTTATTTTCAGACATTCTTGAAGATATAAGTTCGGCTGTAAGATGTGAGCGTGTATGCAAAGTAATTATAATAAGCAGGAATGGAAGAATTATAACTGAAACAAGAAGAAAAAGAGAGAGATTATCAATGTACATAACATAAAAGAACAGCAGGACAGCAACCAGAAGAATATAAATAATTTTATTAAAAATCATACAGCACCCTCTTTTCAGGACGCATAATGTTTTTTCTTTGATATTTCAGGAATTTTTACAGATGAAAGTATTTCATCTGCAACAGCTGAAATAGTAACATCATTTATTCTTGCCTTTGAATTAAGTAAAATTCTATGACCTGCAACATCTTTGAAAACAAATCCCACATCATCAGGGATTACATAATCCCTGCCTTTAAGAAGTGCAGTTGCTTTTGTAATCGAAGCAAGTGCAAGAGTGCCTCGTGGACTCATTCCAAGCTTTATAAGAGGGTGATTTCTTGTAGCCTCCACAAGCTGTGCTATATACATATAAACCTTGTCATCAATATAAACAGATTCTGCTACTTCCTGCATTTTTATTAGTTCTTCGGCATTTGTAACACGTCTTACACTGTCAAGAGGATTTGCAGACTGTCTTGACCTTATAATATTTATTTCGCTTTGAATATCCGGATAACCCATTGTAAGCTTTATCATAAATCTGTCAAGCTGGGATTCCGGAAGCATTTGAGTACCGATAGAACCTACAGGATTTTGTGTTGCAATAACCATAAAAGGACGAGGAATTTCTCTTGTTATTCCATCTACTGTTATTTTTCCCTCAGCCATTCCTTCAAGCAAAGCAGATTGAGTTTTACTTGAAGTACGATTTATTTCATCGGCAAGAAAAAGATTGCACATAATTACGCCTGGTTTATAATCAAAAGAACCTGTAGATTTATTGTATATTGTAAATCCTGTTACATCGGTCGGCAGAACATCGGGAGTGAACTGCATACGATTATGTTCAAGGTCGAGAGCTTTTGCAAATGCAAGAGCCATTGTTGTTTTCCCAACTCCCGGTATATCGTCAATAAGAACGTGACCTTTGGCAAGAACGGCAAGAAGAATTTTTATAATTACGTCATCTTTGCCTATAACTGCCTTTTTTACTTCGTTTATTACAGCTTTTACCACTGAAAGAGTTTCTGACTTCGTCATAGCTGTATTCTCCATTCCCCACACAACTCCTTAATATTTTTATTCTTAATAATTTTTATTACATTATTTATTATAACATTACATAAAATCAAATTCAATAACAAAACAATAACAAAAATAAAAATATACAGGTAAAATGTCGTATAAAAAAGAAAATGTATCATCTTTTTAAAAATGATACATTTTAATTTACTTGGATTATAAAAAAATAAACCGCCTTGCCGTCGTATGATGCATAAAACCCGCACTTGGCAGGTGGGTATTCTCCTGAAAGCCTCACGCTCCCTTCGTCCATATGCAAAAGCATATCGGGAGGTCTGCAATCCTCATTCAGAGCCGAATTCCCTTTAAAAATGTGTTGGATTATAAAAAATCATACTTGTTCGCACAAGGCAGAATATTAAACATTTTTTTACTAATGGTATTATACCACAATATTTCACAAAAATCAATAGTAAATTTTAAGAAATATTTATTCTTCTTCCTCAAAAGCTTCATCGCAGAGCATTTCATCGATTCTCTGGAGGAATATTTCACCTATTCTTTCAAACTCGTCA
>JAZKXQ010000135.1:0-2370 GCA_045611725.1 Oscillospiraceae bacterium | reverse complement strand
CTATGGCAAGGGAAAGATGTGTTTTTCCCAGACCTGTTTCACCATACATAAATATATTTTTTGCTGTGGACGGCTTAAAATTTTCAGCATAGTCCAGGCAATAGTTATAGATACTTCTCATACTTTCCTCATATTTTCCATAATATTTAAGGTCAAATGTTTCAAAAGTAGATAATTTAAGTCGAGTACCTATATTCATTCTTTCTATTGAAAGATTTTTAATGAGAGTTTTAAAACATTCACAATATCTTCCATTACAACTTCCTGTATCTGAACATTCAGGACAGGTATACTTAATTTCAAGATAATCATCTGGAAAGCCTCTTTGAGTAAGAATTGACTTCACCATTGATTGAGCCTGTCTATTAGTTCTCTCTTCCCTTTTAATTTTTTCCTGGACATCAACGCCACTCTGAATAATTTTGAAAAGTCTTTGGCTAAGATTTGAAATTTGTGCATTTATTTCACGCATTTCAGGGATATGATTTTCAACTTCACGAATCCTTTCAAGATGTTCTCTTTTGGCTCTGTTTCTTCTGTTTCTTATTATCTGTCCAGCCTGTTCATAAATATTTTCGTTCAAATTTATTCACCAACCTTTTTAAGTTCTTCATAATTTACAGCAAACTTTTCAAACTGATTTATATCATATGACCTTCTTTTTTCCTTTTGCTGAGGTTTCTGAAAACCTTTTGTATTATACGTTCTCTTTGGAGGAGGATTTTTCTTTTCATATTCAATAACTCCCTGCACCGTAGTTATTTTCTTTTCACACCACGAAAGTATAATAGAATTTATATAAGGAAAAGAAAGCTTATTGATACTATCCATAGTTCTGTTATAAGCAAGTTCAATAAGTTGGAGTGATACATTTTTGTTATACCATTCCTCGATAATTTCCTGCTGTTTCACAGATGGTTTATCATTTATTCCAAAAATCCCAAGGACTTTTGATTCATATGAATGTAGCTTTTGCATACGCTGGATTTGATTCTGTGCATCGTCCAAAGTATTTACATTCTTTTCCTGCCATTCAAAAGCGATTCTTTCAATACTCACCATATTATTTTTACCTATTGATGTACAATACTGTATAAGCATAAGTATAACATCGACATTAAGTCCAAGGTATTCGTGTATCCATACAAGCGAACGATGGTCAGTATTGTTAAGTATTCTGCCAAGTGTTGATTCCGCAATTGTAAAAAGATTTCTTATATTTTCAGAATTTCTCATTCTTTCAGCTATTTCGGCAGGTCTGAGATTAAAATTTTCACTTGAATTCTGAAGTGCAGGTCTTTTTTTTGTAATATTTTTTTCAACTTCCTTCTTGACAGGCTGTGATGGCTTGACATCAGCATTTTTATCTGGAGTAACAGGCACAGATGAATTATTATATAAAACTCCAACGCTTTCCCAGAAATTAAAAGCATCATTAATAGCTTCATCATCTATATTTATAGCTTTTGCAATATCCTGTTTGGAAATTTCAGAATTTCCGTTTCTGAGTACATAAAGCAATACTTTAAGTGCAGGGCCACTTGCAAGTTTTATGTATTCATCAACCACACAGGAAGGAACTGCAAAAAGATTACTCCATTTACCTGTGCTGACAAAATAATTCATTTAATCACCTTTTCTATCTGTTCTGCATATTAGATTATATCATTTTTTTCAGAGATTTGCAATTACTTTTATAAATATGAAAAATTTTATTTTAGTCTATAATTATTGACATTTCAAGAAAAATGATTTATAATTATGTTTTAGATATACTTTATTGTAAGGAGGATTACTTTATGAATAAAAAACAGATGTCCAGAGCAGGTTTTGAAAAACTTGAACAGGAACTCACATACCTTATAACAGTAAGACGTGCAGAGGTTGCACAGAAACTTAAAGAAGCCCGTTCTTTTGGTGACCTTTCGGAAAATGCTGAATACGATGAGGCAAAAAATGAGCAGGGTATTCTCGAAGCTACTATTGCTGAACTTGAAAATACAATTGCCAATGCTGAGGTAGTTGACGATGATAGTATATCAATAAACGAAGTGGGTATAGGTTCTGTAATAACAGTCCTCAGAAAAGGAGCATCTGCTCCCGAAAAACTTCAGATTGTAGGTTCAACAGAAGCTGACCCTGCAAATGGCAAAGTTTCCGATGAATCACCTATCGGAAAAGCAGCAATGAAAAAGAAAACAGGCGATAAATTTATAGTTGAAGCTCCTATAGGGGAACTTCAGTTTGAAATACTCGAAATTTCCAAGTAATCACAAAAAAGGAGTACTGAAATGAGCGACAATCAGAATAATACTCCTGTTACTGAAGAAGTTCAGGAACAGGATATAAATATATTAAAGAAAATCCGTA
>JAZKXQ010000134.1:0-5194 GCA_045611725.1 Oscillospiraceae bacterium | reverse complement strand
TATAACAGAAGATATAATATATGAACTTACAGAGGAATTTCAAGATATTAAATTTCCTCCAAGAAAAAATCTTACAAAGATATTATCAGTTATATTTGATAAAACTAAAATTCCATTTGTATTTATAATAGATGAATGGGACTGCATTTTCAGAATTAATAAAAATAATGCTGAGGCTCAGACTAAATATCTTGACTTTTTAAGAAATTTACTGAAAGATAAAAGTTATGTAGCTCTTGCATATATGACAGGAATTTTGCCAATTAAAAAGTATGGACAACATTCAGCACTCAATATGTTTACGGAGATTTCAATGACAAACGCAAGAGAGTATGCTGAATTTACAGGATTTACAGAAAATGAAGTGAAAGAACTATGTAAACAATATGATATGCCGTTTGAAGAAACAAAAAGATGGTATGATGGATATAACCTTAAAGGGATTTCAACATATAATCCTCGTTCAGTTGTAATGTCAATGACAGGTCGGGATTATGATAATTACTGGACATCTACAGAAACATATGAGGCTTTGAAAGTATATATTCAGATGAATTTTGATGGATTGCAGGATACAATTACAGAACTTCTTTCAGGTCAAAGAAAAAAGATAGATACAACAACTTTTTCAAATGATATGGTAAATTTTGAAACTCAGGACGATGTACTCACTTTGCTGATACATCTTGGTTATCTTGCATTTGATTTTGATACAAAAGAAGTATTTATTCCAAATTACGAAATAACTGAACAGTTTATAAGCACTGTAAAAATCTTAGGGTGGAATGAAATAATACATTCAATTCAGATTTCAGAAGAATTATTAAAAGCAACTCTTGAATGTAACAGTGAAAAAGTGGCTCAAATGATAGAAAAGGCACATCAGGAAAACTCATCAATTCTGAAATATAATGATGAAAATACACTTTCCTGTATAATATCTCTTGCATACTATTCAGCAAGAAAATCATATGTAATGTACAGAGAAATTCATGGTGGCAAAGGCTATGCAGATATAGTGTTTATTCCAAGAAAAAACAATCATAATCCTGCGTTGATAATAGAACTTAAATATGATAAATCAGCAGAAACAGCTGTAAGTCAGATAAAGGAAAAAGAATACTATGAATGTTTAAAAGACTATACAGGAGAGGTATTACTAATTGGAATAAACTACAATAAAGAAGATAAAAAACATAGCTGTAAAATAGATAAGATAACTATATTTTGACCCCAAAATTGACCCCAGAATGAATGTGCCTGACTGGATATGTTTAGGAAAATTCAAAATTTAAGTTGCTGAAAATGCAGTAAATACGGGCTTTATGTGTAACATATGAATATAATGTAATTAATGTCAAACCCTCATAACCCGAAGGTCGTCGGTTCAAATCCGGCTCCCGCAACCAACGTAAATACGCTGTTTGATTAAGTTCAGACAGCGTTGTTTTTTTGTCAAATACATCTACCGTACATCCACCACAAAAACTTTTATAAAAAATGTTCCGATGTTCCGTGTTCTGTTGCAAATTTCTAAAATATATTATTTATGCTGTAAATATAAAATTAATTTATTTATAAAATAATTGTTATACAAAAATACTTCTTAATATTTGTAAAGTTTTCACTAAAGTGTGTAAAATTATTGACAAATATCATATGAAAGTTATATAATAGTGTAAAATAATTTAAATTTACAAGGAGTGTGAATTTATATGAAAAAGACTCATATAATTTTTAAAAGGATTTTATCTGTACTGACTGCAACAGCTTTTTTAATAGCTTGTATACCAAAAGATTTTCGGTTAAGTATAAATGCAGAAGAAGAAACTCAAAATTATTCATTAAAATGGAAAGATGTTACGTTCACCACATTTAGTTCTGTAGCCCTTGCGGAAGATGGAAGCTTATATGTTTGGGGAACAGGCGAGGATTATAGTACTTCGACCCGTTTTTCTCCCACAGAAGTAAGTGTTGACTTTAGGATTGTAGATATTAATGGAAACTATGCACTGTCCGATGATGGAAATGTATACTATATTTCATTTGATGAAAGTTTACCAAAGGCAACACTAGTTTTAACTAATGTGAAAACATTATGTAGACAATCAGCTATTTCAAATGATGGAGAATTATACTTATTTGATACATGTTTTGATGGGAATGGAAATTATATAAGTTATAATTACTCTGATTCTGTGACAAAAGCTACCAAAGTTAATTCTTTGCAAAATGTCATATCTGCTTGTAACAATAGGTCATCCGTTGCGGCAGTTACAATGGATGGAAGTCTTTATACTTGGGGTTCAAATGCAATGAGTATGAATTGGGGCAATGGTCATTTAGGATATTTTTCGAATAATCCTGAATATAATGAATATGATCAAAAAGAATTGTACCCTAAAAAGGTTAATATTACGGGGGTTATGGATGCTTCATTTAATGGTAGTTTTGGTGAATTATTTGTGTTGAAGGATGATGGAACTTTATGTATTCTTAATTATTTAAATGAAGCGATTTCGTTTGATACAATATTTTCCAACATCGAAACATTTACGTGTGATTCGAGTAATATGAGTGGTGATGTTTTGTTTGCAATTTCCACTAGTAGTAGTTTGTATGCTATGGGTACTTCTATTTATGGATGGGGAAATGGTCAAAACATGGGATGGGGAAATGATATACAAGAAGAACTTACTCAATTTGGAAAGATAAAATATGCAACATCAAATGGTAATTGTTTTGCAGTAATTACTGAACAAGGGGATCTGTATACTTGGGGATCTAATACATATGGACAAATCGGTAACGGAAAAAAAGCAACTGGGGATTCTAGTGGACTTGGAGTCCCGAATACTGAGGATGTATTTGAAGCCTATAAAATTGAAGTGGTAATCAACTCATTTGCTCAAGCACATCTGTACTTCATAGAGGAAAATCCGAATGTTTTTGTGAGTTCTGATGATGTGTATGCGTTGAATCAAACCACCAATCTGATGAAAGATTATGATCTGTCAGTGACAGATTATCTTGCACTTAAGCAAATTCAGGATTTTTTTGCTGGGGATGTTGAACTTGATAAAAGCAATGTTGAGATGACCGTTCAGGCATTGGTTGGTGAATTGCTTTGCAATCAAGAAATGGTTGCACATCTTGATGCTTCAGCACAGCAGGCAATTGAAGATGCCAATAATCAAATTTTAAAAGAAATGCAGAACTATTCTGCTTATTTTGGTCTTACTGATGATATGATTGAAACAGTTGACCAACTTGTCAGCACTGCCGACAAGTCTACAACTATGTATAAGAATTCCAGAGCTGAGTTTCTATCGAAATATCTGAGTAATACTAAAATAGAAAAATTATCCAATTGTCTTGGGGTTTTGAGCAAAGGAACAAAATTTTTGAGTATTGGTGTGGATATTCTGAATGAAACCACAGCAAGCAGTGAAGAACTGTATCAGTTTTGGCTTGCATGTGTTGCATATGAAGCGGCAGATGATAGCTTGCAGGAGGCATTCAAGCTTTTGGTAGATTATGTACAAGAGGAAGCTGTAAGCTATGTTGGCGAAACAGATGACTATAGCCAGCGAATTATGTTGATTGCGAAAGAGCTTTTATTCTATTATGAATTTATGACAAATACATCTGAAGATAAGTATGAACAATATGCCAATTATCTAGGTGGACAGGTGGGTACAAGTACAGCAGTGAAAATTGCTACAACTATAGTTGTGGATTTGGTGGAAACTGTTGCAGCTTCCCTTTGTCCGCAGCTACTTTTGATTGGTATTGTCTTTGATGTTACAATGAGTGTATGGGAACAGTTTACCATGGTGGACGAACGTGCTTTAGAACGTGACATGCACCTCAATATGATAGTGTTTTATGATGCTATTGTTGGTGCATTGACGGATGAAAATAGTGGTTTCAAAGCGAATCTTATTGCCAATAAAACGCTTGATTCTGCTCTTGTTTATGAAGAAGGGGTTGGCTTTTATAAACGAATCACCATTATGATGGTGAATTATGCACAACAGTATTATGCGATGCTTTATGAGGATATTCACGATGGTAAATGGTGGAATTCGAGCGATATAGATATGTTATTCCTTTCAGCTGGATTACTTGGTGATGCTTATACTGATAAAGTTACTGGTATAACAGGTACAATTAAACAGGCAAAAAGATTATTAGCTGGTACAGTGGAGGATGAGTATGAGAAAGAGATGATAACTAACTATTTGACATTACCATGGTGGAAGTTTAATTCTGTAAAAACTGATGTTCTTGCTGAAATTGTTAATATTCAATTTTCACTCGAATTGTTTGTAGACGATGTTAAAGAAATATCCTGTCATGAGTTGATTATGTCCTCTGAACCTGTTACAAGACCAGATTTCTATGTGTATGATGTAGCTTGCCCTGTCAATCTTACCATCAAAAATGGAGAAACTGTCGTTGCAGAAGTGGTGAATGATATTCTTACAACCCTGGATGAGAAAGTTCCAGTCTCTGTGAACCTTATCAAGGAAGAAGGAGACATCTATGCATCTAAATTTATTGTAGTTCCTGCTGATTATGATGTGGAGATTACAGGTTATGCTGATGGTACCATGTATTTTGAAAAGGTGGTTGTTGAAAATGGATATCTTTCCACCATTTCCACTATCTCTGATGTACCTGTACAGAATGGATCTGCTTATACAGAAGTAATTGAAAACAATAGCATTGTTGCCCTTACTTGTGATTTGAATGGTGATGGCATGACAGATGAGACCTTGTTCGCTGAAGTGACAAAGTTTGAAGGAGATATTGACTCAGACGGAAAAGTTACTTCAGCAGATGCATTAATAACACTCCAAATGGTTGTCGGATTAACAGAAAATAATGATGTAGCAGATTTAGATGGAGATGGAGCAGTAACTTCAAATGATGCCCTTATAGTATTACAGACCGTTGTCGGACTTAGATAAATTTGATTTAACATTGAATATTAGAAACTACAAATACTAATCCTGCTGTCCTATGTATTACTTTTTGTTGGTATTACTTTTAGAGCCTGTTAACATAAAACTTTACAAAGAAAGAAAAATAGTGTAAAATAAGAAAATGAAGTTAACAAGAAAACAGTATGGAAAAATAGAACATCTGATGCCGAAAGCAAGAAAACCAGCAAAAATATCAAATTATC
>JAZKXQ010000133.1:0-3091 GCA_045611725.1 Oscillospiraceae bacterium | reverse complement strand
ATAAATATGCAGTTTCAATGGAGCTTTCTGAAATAGGAATAGTTCTTAATTCTGATGGTAATCTTTATCTTTCAGAGCAGTTCAGAAAAATGACAGGAATTACTGCTGAAAATCCTGTTTATGAGGATATAAGAAAAAAAGTTCACCCTAATGACAGAATGATTTTTGATACATATGTTGCAGGAAATTCCACAAAATTACATAATTATAATGATGTTTATTCTGCTGAAATAAGAATGTTATCTGCTGATGGAAGTTATCACTGGTATCTTTACCGATATAAATGTATGACCTGTTATGGTGGAAATAGTATTTCAGGCGGTGCTTTTATTGATATAAACAAAGACAAGGAAAAAGATTTGAGAATAGAACGTCTTGCTTATATTGATGAAGTAACTGAAATATATAACAGAAACAAGTTAATGATTACAGGTCAGGAAACTTATGAGTGTTGCCAGTTGCTTGGTTATTCGTATTGGGTTATCGTTCTTGATATTGATAAATTTCATATAATAAATGATACTTGTGGTTATAATAATGGTAATCTTATACTTAAAAATTTTGCTCATATTATGTATAAGTATATTTCTTTGGGAGGTTTCGGAGCAAGAATAGGTGGGGATAATTTTGCTCTTGTAATCAGAAATTATGGTAATGACTGCGATGATGAAAATCCCAGAAGAACGATAGAAAAAATTCAGAATGATATTGAAAATCTTGCAGAGGGAATATTTTCAAATCAATCCGTTTCGTGTTCAGCAGGATATTCATTAATGCCTTCCGATGGTAAAAATTTTGCTGAAGTTCTTGACCACGCTGAATTTGCATTATCGTCTAATAAAGAACAGCGAGGAACGATAGTTGCATATAGTTCAGAAATACACGATTCTATTATAGATGTTTCATCTATGGAAAAAGCTCTTGCAGATGCTATATTCAATAATGAGCTTGAATTACATTATCAGCCTAAAATAGACCTTATAACAGGGAAAATAATAGGTGCAGAGGCTCTTATACGCTGGAGAAAATCAGACGGAACTTTAGTTCCTCCCTCAAAATTTGTTCCTGTGGCAGAAGCGTCAAGGCTTATAACTCAGATTGGAGATTATGTAATGCTTGAAGCCTGTCGACAGAATAAAATGTGGCAGGATATGGGGTATGACCCTATTATAGTTTCAATAAATCTTACATCTGTTGATTTTTATCAGAAAGATGTTAAAGAGGCTGTTACAGATACTCTTGCAAGAACAGGTCTTGGTGCTGAATGGCTTGAAATTGAGCTTACTGAATCTCTTGCACTTAAAGATATAGACCTTGCAATCAAGCAAATGGAAGCTTTAAGAAGTATGGGTATACGTCTTGCTATGGACGATTTCGGAACGGGATATTCTTCGCTTAGCTATATTCAGATTTTACCAATTACCTTGCTGAAGCTTGACCGTTCATTCATTATGAATCTCGAAACGGATAATATTGCAAGGGAAATTGTATCGGCTGTTATAAAAATTGCAAAATCCAAAAAGATAGAAACAATTGCAGAGGGTATAGAAAATGCTGAACAGGCAAGAATACTTCGTGAAGAAGGCTGTGACTATGCACAGGGATATTATTACGGAAAACCTATGCCACCCGATGAATTTCAGAAATTTCTTGAAGATAATACAAAAAGAAGGATTTTAATATGAATATTAAGTTGAAATCTGCAATTATATTAACTATTCTTATAGCAGTTTCGTGGATTCTCGGAGATAAATTTGATTCAAGATTTTTGATTTTATCAGTTACATCAGCTGTAGTGTCAATTTTTTTATGGATAATTATTTTTATTGGTTTTATAATGAAAAAAATTAATAAGCCCCCAATATCACCATATAAAATGTTTGCAGTTATGGATATAATATTAATAACTATTCTTGGAATATGGTCTGTTTATGATATTGCAACAGATATTGGTTTTTTACCAGGTTTGGGAGGTGTTATGGGACTTGTAATTGGAGAACCAATATTAGCAGGTTTGTTTTTAATTGACTTTATAGTATATAAAATCAATATGAAAAAACAGAATAATAACTGTCATAAGACAGATAATTAAATTAAATGGAGGTAATTTAAAATGAAAAGACGTATCGGAATACTTACAAGCGGTGGCGACTGTCCTGGTCTTAATGCAACTATAAGAGGTGTTGCAAAAGCTTGTTTTGAAATGTTCGGTGAGGATAATATTGAAATAGTAGGCATTTCAAATGGTTATTACGGACTTATAAACAACCTTGCAAGAGATATGAAACCATCTGAATTTTCAGGTATTCTTACTCAGGGAGGTACTATTTTAGGAACTAAAAGACAGCCATATAAAATGATGACTGTTATAGGTGAGGATAATATTGACAAGGTTAAGAGTATGAAGGAAACTTATAAAAAACAGAGGCTTGATGTACTTCTTACTCTTGGTGGAAATGGTACTCATAAAACTTCAAATCTTCTTGCAAATGAAGGTCTGAATGTAATAGGTTTGCCTAAAACAATTGACAATGATATTTATGGTACTGATGTTACTTTTGGTTATCATACTGCTGTTGATATTGCTACAGACGCTATCGACAGACTTCATACTACTGCTGCAAGTCATTCCAGAATTATTCTTTGTGAAATAATGGGAAATAAAGCAGGCTGGCTTACTTTAAGTGCAGGTATTTCAGGCGGTGCGGACATTATTCTTATTCCTGAAATTCCTTATGATATTGATTCTGTATGTCAGGCAGTTGAAAAACGTACAGCTTCAGGAAAAACATTCTCAATAGTTGCAGTTGCAGAGGGTGTATTCGATACTGAAGAAGCTAAAATGAAAAAGAAAGAACGTGCTCAGAAACGTGCAGAGGCTGGAATTATCACTGCTACTTCAAGAATTGCAGCACAGATTAAAAATAAAACAGGAATTGATGCAAGAGTATGCGTTCCTGGACATATGTTAAGAGGTGGAAGTCCGAGTGCTTATGACAGATTACTTGCAACAAAATTCGGAGTTCACGCTGCACAGCTTATCAAACAGGAAAAATACGGAAGAACAGTTGCTTTGGTAAATGGTAAGATT
>JAZKXQ010000132.1:0-3714 GCA_045611725.1 Oscillospiraceae bacterium | reverse complement strand
ATTCATCTGAAAAGAAAACAGAGCTTACAAATACTGTAACAAATATTGTTGTAACAGACGGCGATAAAGTTTTAAAAGAATTAACTCCAGATTCTTCGGCAACTGTTACACTTGCAAAGAAATTTGTTAAACCTGGATTTGCAAAGGTTGCTGTTAAATCATTTGCAGGACAGGAATATATTGAGGGTGAAACAGAACTTCAGCCTGTTAATGAGGGCTTTATAACAGCGGGAGATACTCTTATATGGCATACTGTTGTTTATAATGGTAATGGTTCATCAAATGCTGATGAAATAAGAGATTTGAAAAATTATACTATAACAGATGTTCTTCCTAAAAATTATCAGTATGATGATATTACAAAATATCCTTTAACAGCTAAAATCTGTACAATAAATGAAGATGGAACTTATGATTTCAGTGCAGGTAATACTATTGCACTTCCTTCACCTGCTGTTAATACTGGCAATAATACAATAACCTTTGATTGTTCTGCTGATACATACAAGCTTTCAGCTAATCAGTGCCTTGTAATTGAATTTGCAACAGTTGCTGTAAATGCTGTTGAGGGTGTTATAACAAACAGTGGTTATGCTGAATTCGTTCAGGATTTTATTGCTGAAGATATTGTTTCAGGTGAAAAGCAAAACAATAAGATTTATAACTATGCAAACTATAATATTACTGGTCTTACTACTGATTCTTGGAAAACTATAAACTATACAAATGAGGGTCATACTATTGAAAGTGATGGTCATAATGACCCGATAACAGATGATGGTTACAGCTATAATTCTCTTGACAACTATGTTCAGGGTATGCAGGGTGAAAAGGTTACTTATACTCTTAATATCAAAAATACTTCCCCACTTTCTCTTGAAAATTTCGTTGTTATAGACCGTCTGCCTTATGTCAATGACTTAGGACTTGTTTCGGGCTATGCAAGAAATTCTGCATTTGGCGTTTCAATGGGTACTATTGAAAAAGTTGAAATCATTAAAAAAGACACTTCAACTGGAGAAATATTAAATACAAGAGAAGTTTCATATGAGGTTTCATATTCAACTGATAAAATTGCTGTCCTTAATGAATATTCAAAGGACTGGATTGGTCAGAATGATGTTATGTTGTGGACATCTGATAAAACAAATGCAATTAATTTCAGAATTATGCTTGATGAGAGTATTACAGTAAATGCAGGTGAAAGCGTAGTTATCACATTTACAGGATATGTTCCTGAATATGTTGAAAAAACAGGTATAACAAATATTGCGTGGAACAGCTTTGCTTATGCTTATCAGAATGAATCAATACTCGGCGATACAGTAATGGTTGCTGAACCTGCAAAGGTTGGTGTATGGGTTGAAACTCCTACAGCTGAAAACAAGATTATTATAAACAAAAAGGTTGAAAATTCAACAGGCGGTAAATTCTATTTTGCACTCTTTGACCATAAGGGAAACCGTGTAAGCGATGTAATCTCGCTTGAACTTGGTAATGGTGAAACAGAAGGCACTGTTACAATGGAAAATCTTGATTATAAGCTTATTAATAATGGAAATGCTGTATATCTTTATGAAACAGATTCAAAGGGTAACATACTTGAAAAATCAGCTTATGATGTAACTTATAAAACTAATGAAGTCGATGGGAAAAATGAAATTGACACATCACAGGCTACAAATGAAGTTAATGTTACAAATACAAAAAATACAGGTACTATAATAGTTGAAAAAACTTTTATATCTTCTGAAAATACAACAGATACTTTCTGGTTTGCACTCTTTACAAAGAATGACAGTGGCGAATATGTAAGATATGAAGATTCAGAAGTAAAATCAATTACTATGACAGGTTCAGAAGATGGAACAGTTCAGACTGTTAAATTTGAAGATATTCCTTTGAATACTGAATTTTATGTTTTTGAAACAAATGAAAACGGAATACTTATTGACAGTGACTTATCAGTTTATACAGGCTCAATGTTTGGAAACAGATATAATGTAGAATATGGTGAAGCTGTTACTCTTACAGCTGATTCAAAAGAAGCAACATATACTATTAAAAATACAGAAGAAATAAATTATAAGATTACAGTAAACAAAATTCTTGTTTCTGACAGAATTGATTCAGTTCCTGTATTCTATGCAGGTCTTTACACATATGACGGAACAAAATATACTTTTGTAGATGTTAAAAAGATGACATCTGAAACAGAAGCTGTATTTGAATATCTTGATAAAGATACTGAATACTATATTTTTGAATGTAGTTCTGACGGAAAAGAAAGATATTCAGATGGAGATGAATTTACTCAGAATGTTTATATAAACAATATTGAGGAAGAAGTTCCATTTAAAGTAACTTATGAAAATTTTGGTAAAAATGTAATCAGTTTTGCTGAAAGCAATGAACAGAATGTTTCTGTTATAAATACTGACGGAAATATGAATAAGATTTCAGTAACTAAGAAAGTTTCTCTTGATAATATAGATGAATTTACTGATTCTTCATTCACATTCGGACTATTTACTGCAAATACAGATGAAAATGGAAATATAAACTATAAAAAAGCTGAGGGCATTGATGACATAACAATTAATATTACTGCTGACAGTCTTAAAAAGAATAGTGATGAAAGATATGAGGCAGAAGCAACAGCTGTATTTGAAAATCTTGAAGCTAATAAGCTTTACTATGTATTTGAATTAAACAATGAAAATATTGTAACAGATGGAAATATTATCGAAGTAGGAAATAAAAATTATGTAGTAAGCTATAATAACAGCAATATGGTTTACCTTGAGGGTAATATTACAGGAAATGTAACAGTAACAAACAGGTCAGACAGCAATATTCCGATAACATTCTATAAAAAAGATGTAAGTGGTAATGACTTCTATGGTGCTAAAATTACTGTGAAAGACAGTGAGGGTAACGAGGTATTCAACTGGGAAACCTCTGAAGATGTGCCTTCACATACAGAGAAATCACTTGCTGATGGCACATATACAATTACTGAATCAGTTGAGGGATTTGCTCCTGTAAATGTTGAATTTACAGTAAAAAATGGTTATATTGAACCAATTTCTGCAATTAATATCTTTGCTACAGCTGATAGCATTACAATTATTAACAGGTCACAAATCAGCATAAGTAAGGTCGATATTGTGGAAAGCAATGAAATTGCTGGTGCGTTAATAGAAATCAGCACTGCTGATGAACAGACATTAAATCAGTTTGTTGAAATTTTAAGAAATGATACAACATTCACTAAAACAGATAGTTTCAGTGAAGAAACAGATTATTCAGAATACATTATAAGTGATAATAAGATAAGTTTCTGGTCAGACGGTAAAAATCCTACTATTATTACAGGTCTTGCAGATGGAAATTATACTCTTACTGAAACAGCAGCTCCTGATGGATACAATGCAGCCTCTGAATCATTCAGTTTCACTATTAAAGATGGTATAGTATCATCAGAATATAGTGGTAATGAATATGAATTAAATGAAAATCATATTACAATTAATAACAGCAAGGTATTTACTATAAGTAAAACTGATATAACAGGTACTTCCGAACTTGCAGGAGCAACTCTTACTATAACAAATGCAGACGGACAGAATAATGACCTTTCAGTTGTTACTGCTCTTAATAATGATACATTTAAGTTTGTTGAAGAAGAAAATAAAATTGAATTTGTATCCA
>JAZKXQ010000131.1:0-2282 GCA_045611725.1 Oscillospiraceae bacterium | reverse complement strand
AGCTATAGAGGAGGCGAAACTGTTACTGAATTTTTTATAAATTTTCAGTAACTATAAAAGTATGAGTAAAAATATAAAATCATTTATACTGGCAATATGTATTTGTTGTAGTTCTGTTACAGCATTGACTGAACCAGTGACATCATCATACGCATTAACTATCATTGCTTATGTTACAGAAGTTTCTGTTTCTAAAGATACAATTGCTATTGATGAAAGTGTTCAGCTTGAAACAGAATGGAGTACAGGTGCAAAACAAGAAATATTTTATTCATCAAGTGATGAAAATATAGCTGTAGTAGATGAGAATGGTCTTGTAACTGGAATTTCAGATGGAACAGTAACTATAACATTAAGTCATTCCAATATGGGAAAAGATAAAACTATTGATATTACTGTTTCAAGCGATGTAGAGAAAAGTATAGTTTATAACACATCTGAACTTACACTTGGCACTAAACTTCATAAATATGACACACTGCACTATGATAATAAAAATAAGGGCAGTTGTGCAAATATCGTAAATACAAAAGGTAGTTATGATATTGCTTTTATTAATGAGGAAGATTATGTTTTGCCGTTTGATGCAGAACTTGTAGGCATAGACGGTCTTGTTATTTATCTTGCACCCGATATTGATGGTATTACCTATCTTGATGGAAGAACACTGAATGCGGGAGATACAATTGACAGGAATATTCACCTTCTCTGCTATGATTATTATATCAAAAGTACCGACAATTCCAACAGAATGGTATATCCTGTATTTTTGCCGAAATATTACAGTGAACATATAGGTGATGGAGAAATAAAAGTAAGCTCAATAAATCACGAAACAAAAACAATAGAATTGAAATCTGTTGAAGTTATAAAAGGTGATTTAAATTCTGATGGTGAATTAAATATATTTGATGCTGTTCTTTTAAGAAAATGGCTTTTTAATACTTCAGATATTGAAATCCTCGATTTGAACAGTGCAGATTTATGCTGTGATGGCAAACTGAATGTATTTGACTTTCAACTTATGAAAAAAGAATTACTTTCTGACAATCAAGATGTTACAGAAGAAAAAAGCATTATTACAGGCGTCAGAAATGGTATGACAAAAGATGAAGTATTTGCTGTTTTAGGTAAGGACTACATCGCAGAAGAAGAAAAACTTTCACAAAAATATTCATATTATTATCCTGTTAAAGCTGGTGAAGTGTTTGATACGGCTCTTGAGGGAGAAATGTTTGTTGAATTTGATTTGGAAACAGGATTACTTGTCAATTATGGATATTCACTTGGTCACTTAGAAACAATGAATGGGATAATATACCCTTACAGCGAACAGCAATTGAAAGAGGCATATGACAAAATCTATTCTGTTATGACAGACTGGTATGGTGAAGGAACAAAGGGAAGTTTAACAAGTGCTGGTTCAAAATCTGAATATATATGGGAAACACAAAATGGTCAGATATGGGCTATTTATGGTGTAAATCTCTGGAACGATGAAGAACCTGAAACATATGAAAAGGGCGTAAATAAGCTTATAATTTCGTGTTCTGTTGAAAATTAGCTTTATGCATTAAAAGGCTGAATTATGGTGTTTACACCTATTCAGCCTTTAACATTTTATATTATAATTTCAAAAAAAACATTACAATTAACAGAAATTCCAAGCGTAACTTTAGCAAATGCTGATTCTACGGAAGTATTGTATATTGATATAACTTTTGTTTGTCTTGTTTCATATGTTGAATTATATATTGAATCAGATTTTTTCTGAAGTATATACACTTTTTTATCTTTTTCAGAGCAATTATTAATAAATTCTGTAAAAGAAGTGTCATTCCCACAAATACAAGCAGTTCCTGAATGATATGGTATATTTATTATGTTTGAAATTTTTTCAATATCAATATACTTATAATTCATTGCTGTATATGATTTCAAAAGTAAAGTATTCATTTTTAAATCACTGAATTTTATACATTTAACCTTTGAAATATCCTCTGGCAACGGGTTTTCGGAAAGTATAAAAGGGATAAACTCTGAACCCTCAATAGTGCCGAATGGCAAATCGAAAAATGCTGAAAATCTGTCATCAAAAGAACTTGCCTCATTTATTCTTGTTCCCAGATAAATATATACAGGTTCTTCGGGATTTGCATATGAAAAATAAACACCGTTATTAACATACCTGCTTTCAAGAAATTTAATAGCACCATCAAAATTTATGAGAGCATTACTTTTTTTATCATCTATAGGATAATTTGATGCAACAAATACAACAG
>JAZKXQ010000130.1:0-1887 GCA_045611725.1 Oscillospiraceae bacterium | reverse complement strand
AAGCTGGTCCAAAACTTTTATTTTAGGGATTTGCTTAACTTTTAATGTTTATAAAATTTACATTTTTATCAGCTGACAACAGCTTCTTTTAACTGATGTTCTTGTGAAATATCTTTTATTTTTATAAAATAGAATATAACAAGCCATGCTGTCATTACTATCCATATGCTTGGTTCTGAAATACATACTCCAAAATACTGCATAGACGGTACAAAAAATACTGATATTAAAAATTTTCCGATAAGCTCTATAATGCTTGAAGCTATTGGTATAATTTTCATTCCCATACTCTGCATTGAACTTCTCATTACAAGCAAAACTCCAAGTACATAATAAAACGGAGTATTTATTTTTAAATAGTACCACGCTACTGAAATAATTTCAGCTTTTTTATCTCCTGCAATAAGCTTTAAAAGAATATCTCCAAAAAAGTATATAACAAGAACAGTTATTGTTGACCATATAGCAGTTATAAGAACACTTCTTAAAAGTCCCTGTTTAACTCTGTCAATTTTTCCTGCACCTATATTCTGACTGATAAATGCTGAAGATGCCATTCCAATTGTACCATATGGAAGCATAAACATTTCAGATATTTTTCTTGCAAGTGTATGAGATGCAATTATATCTTTTCCAAGTCCGTTAATAGCTCCCTGAAGTATTATAGAACCAACAGACACTATACACAGCATAAGACCCATTGAAAGACCTGTTGAATACAAATCAATAACATCATTTTTTTCTATTTTGAAATCTTTTTTGGAAAATACAAGAACAGGACATTTTTTCATTATATATATAAAACATAGTAAAGAAGAAATACACTGAGCTATTATAGTAGCAATCGCTGTACCTTCAACGCCCATTCCCAAAGCACCAATAAAGAATATATCAAGAATAACATTTATAACCATTGAAATTCCTAAAAAGAATAGTGGTGCAGTAGTATTCCCTATTGCTCTTAACATTCCTGAAAAAAGATTGTAAAACATTGAAAATATTGTTCCTGCAAAAATTATTATTATGTATGCTTTTGCAGATGGTATTATTTCTTCCGGAGTTCCAAGAAGTCTTATAATTGATTCAGCAGAAAAAATGCTGATTATTGTTATAATTAATGCTGTACAAACCCCAAGAACTATTGTACAAGCTACTGAACGCTTCAGCTGTTCAATATCCTTTGCCCCGAAATGACGACCTATTACTATTGAAAATCCATTTGTAAGACCACATATAAAGTTTATTACAAAAGACATTACAGGAGATACAGCACCTATTGAGGCTATTGCATTGTTATCCTCTATCATATTTCCTATAATTGCAGTATCTGTAAGATTATAAAACTGCTGAAAAATATTCCCTATAAGTACAGGTATTGCAAACATTATCAACAGTTGAGTAATATTTCCCTTTGTCAAATCTTTCATAAAAACAGCTCCTTTCAGAAAATATAATATCATTTCATATTTGATTTGTATATCATTTTTTTATGAATTATATTAAAATTTAAAGAAAAATGATGTATTTTAAGAAATAAAAAAGACCATAAAAATATGGTCTTAAAAAATAAAAGTGCGAGTGACGGGACTTGAACCCGTACGCCAAAGACACACGCCCCTCAAACGTGCCTGTCTGCCAATTCCAGCACACTCGCATTAAAATATATCCTGTTGAGAAATTATTTTCCTCAACTCAACGATAATTATTATATCATAAACATATTTGATTGTCAATAGTTTTTTGAAATTTTTTTGCTATTTTATTCTTTTAGTTTATATTTTATAGTTTTTTGAAATATTTTGTATAAAAATTATTCAGAAAGATAACTATAAAAAATTTATTATTTATCTGTAACACTTTTTTTGATTTCCCATATAATAAAAATAT
>JAZKXQ010000129.1:0-5943 GCA_045611725.1 Oscillospiraceae bacterium | reverse complement strand
ACCAAGACGTATGTCCTTTACACCGTTTATTCTTGTAGTGACAATATCGCCATATTGAGTAGTAAAGCCTGTAAATGTTGTACAGGCAAATACTGCGATGAATATAAAGACGATGAAGAATACCGGTTTTTTGATTTTTTTCACATTTTAACCTCCTAATAAGAATCAGTATCATAAAAATCGGAATTTTATCCGACAATCAATTATAATTATATTCTATGTATAAAAAAAAGTCAAGTATTTCTGCACGATACAACAATATTTTTATGCAATTATTATAAACGCAGAGGGCTTACGGAGTAAGCCTGATTAAGCAAGGAGTAAAACTCCTTGCTTAATCAAGCTGTGCCAAGGCACAGCTCTCTGCGTTTATAATCCTTGCCTCACCCGAATAAAGAGGTTCTTCTTCGCCATTGTCATAGCGAACCTCAAGACAGGCATTGTCATCAATATTATAAGCATATGCGTGACGTTCTGTATTTCCTTTTGAAACTATTACTTCTTTTCCGATTATGCAGGAGCGTTTTCTGTATTCTTCTATAAATTCTTTTGATTCTATTTTATCAAGCTCTTTTTCAAGATTGTTGAGAATTTCCCCGCATAATTCACAACGGTCGGCTTTTAATCCAATTTCATCTTCTATTGATGTAACTTTTTCAAGAAGTTCATTACTGAATTTATTTTTTACTGAATACACATTAATTCCAATACCTATAACAGCATATTCCAGAAGATATGATTCAAAATTCATTGATGCTTCAGTAAGAATACCACATATTTTACGGTTATTCAGAAAAATGTCGTTTACCCATTTTATTTTTGTATCAGTTCTGCATACTTTATCAATTGCATTTGAAACTGCTACAGCTGTACAGGCTGTTATAAGCTGTGAAGTATGCGGAGAAAAAGGAATTTTAACAATAACACTCATATAAATTCCGTTTTCTGATGGAGATTCAAAACTTCTTCCCATTCTTCCTCTGCCCTCTGTCTGACATTCTGCAATTACTGTAGTACCATTTTTTTCTCCATTATAGGCAAGTTTTCTCGCATAGCTGTTGGTGGAGTCTATTTCTTTAAAGCATACTATTTTTTTACCAAAAGATGATGTATTAAGATGTTTTTGTATTCCCCGTTCATAAACAGGAGAGCATTTTTTTATCAGTCTGTATCCATTATTTGATATTGCATCAATTCTGAATCCCTCATTTCTAAGGGAATTAACAGCTTTCCATACAGCATTTCTTGAAACTCCTATTTTTTCTGCAAGAAAAGAGCCTGAAATATATTTTCCGTCTGAACTTTCAAGAGCTGAAAGAACTTTCATTTTAGTTGTCAAATCAATCACCAATCCTGTTAAATTTCGTACTATATTAATATAATACCACGCTTAAACACATTATTCAAGAAGGAGGCAGAATTTTTTTGATTATAGAAGAAATTATGCTTGTTATGGCAGTATGTGTGGATTTATTTTTTTCTGCATTTGCCTATGCTCAGAATGGGATAAAAATTCCGTTTTCTTCAGCATTTCTCATAAGCTTTACAGGTGCAGGAATACTTACACTTTCAATGCAGTTTTCGGGATTGTTAAGTATGTATATTCCAGCTTCGGTTTGTATATATGTAGGTTCAGCAATACTTTTTATGATAGGTGCTGTATGCCTTTTCAATAATTTTCTTAAAGATATATTAAAAAAATCCTTTGGAAAGAATAAAAATATAGCGATAGATGTTTTAATTGATGAATGTTGTGCAGATAAGGACAATTCAAAAATTCTTTCATTTTCGGAGGCGTTTCTGCTTTCATTAACACTTTCAGCAGACGCACTTGCAAGTGGTATGGGTGCAGGTCTTACAGGCTGTAATTCCCTTATATGTGGAATATCAGCACTTTTGCTTGGATTATTTTCAATATATTGTGGAACATCTGCGTGGAAACATATTGCAGACATAAGCCGTAAAAATTTTTCCTGGATTGGAGGACTTGTGCTTATAATTCTTGCAGTTTTACAGTTAATACCATAGATTTTTTACGCTAATTCGACAAAAATCAGAAGTTAAGCAAAATCCAGAAATAAAAGTTTTGGTTAAGCTTTTTCAAACGTTTGAAATGGGTGAAATTGGTATTAGTTTCCAGTTTGTTATAAAGTTAAGTAAAATTTATAATTTACTAACTCGAAAATTTTGAACAAATACAAAAAGGGAAAACCTTTTGTTCAGGTTTTCCCTCTTTTCAAAGTATTTTAATGTAACTTATTTTTTAGGAATATTAATATCAATTGTTTTATCTTTAGTTGCTTCATCAATCGTTCTGCCAATGCTTTCAAAATCTGTTTTTCCACCTGTAAAAAAATCAATACACTTTCCTGCTTTAGTTGCTATATCTTTTATTAAATATGAACCAATTGGTGTGTTAATTCTACTACTGGCATAATAGCCACTTTGTTCAAAAGGATTATTCATAAGCATTCCTCCTGTGAAACAGTTTTCTTTCTATTAATGCTTGTTATCATAATCTCTGTCAATTTCTGAACCTAATTTTCCGCCACTTAAAAGACCAAGAACGCCTCCAATCACTGCAAAAGGTACTGTAGCTGCAACTGCACCTAATGGACCTGCTGCTATTCCCATACCTGCACCTATTTTAGCACCAAGAGCTGCACCAGCTGCTGCTCCACCTGCTCCGAATGCTACTTCTGTTTCCCTGCTTGGCTTTTTGTTTTCATTTGTTTCCTCAATTGGCTTTTTGTTTTCATTCATAAAAAATTCCTCCTTGAATAAACAGTGAATTGACCACTATTTGTATTTTTCTACATTATAACATATCATATTGCAAAATGCAATTGTTTTGTCTTACAATTTTAATGTTAATTAATTGTATATTTAGCACAAAAAATAATGCATAATATTTATAAAAGGAGTGATTTTGATGTTTAAAATACAAAAAGGTTATGATACTGTAAGCAAGACATTCAGATTGCCTGTTGAAATTGTTGACAGGCTTGACAATCTTGCGTTTAAAAATAATCTTTCTTTAAATCAGCTTGTGATTCAATGCCTTAAATATGCAATTGAAAATCTTGATGATGAAACAGAGGAGGTACATACCCAGGAAAAATAGTGCGGAAAAATTTCCTAAAATCTAAAATAAAAATTTTGTAATGCTATTGATAATTTAAATAAAAGTGTTATAATATTTCTATAAAGAACAGATTAAAGGAGGATTTTTTTATGAATGCACAGAAATTTACTCAGAAATCCCTTGAGGCAATTCAGAACGCTCAGAGTATCGCTATTGAATACAGTAATATGAATATTGAACAACTCCATCTTTTATGGGCTTTACTGCGACAGGAAAATGGTCTTGCGTCTGAGCTTTTTAAAAAGATGGGAATTAATACAGACGGTATGACTGATTCCATAAAACAGGCTGTTTCAAGACTTCCAAAAGTTACGGGAAGCGGAAGAAAAGCTGATACAGTATATCTTACTCAAAGCGTTGACAGAGCATTGACAGACGCTGAAAAACAGGCTGAAAGAATGAAAGATGAATATGTTTCAATAGAGCATATCCTCATTTCTCTTATTGAAATGGCTGACAGCGAACTTGAAAAGATTTTCAGAATATATGGTGTAAATAAAAATGATTTTATGACCGTTTTGCAGTCTGTAAGAGGAAATACCCGTGTTACAAGCCAGAATCCAGAGGAAACTTATGATGTTCTTAAAAAATACGGGCAGGATTTGGTTGAACTCGCTAAAAATAATAAGCTTGACCCTGTTATCGGACGTGACAGCGAAATAAGAAACGTTATAAGAATACTTTCAAGAAAAACTAAAAATAACCCTGTTCTTATCGGTGAACCAGGAGTCGGTAAAACTGCTATTGCTGAGGGACTTGCTATCCGTATTGTAAGAGGTGATGTTCCCGACAGCCTTAAAGACAGAAAAGTATTCTCTCTTGATATGGGTGCATTGGTTGCAGGTGCTAAATACAGGGGAGAATTTGAAGAACGTTTTAAAGCTGTTCTTCAGGAAATTAAAAAATCTGATGGAAGAATACTTCTCTTTATAGATGAACTTCATACAATAGTAGGTGCAGGAAAAACTGACGGTGCAATGGACGCAGGAAATCTTTTAAAGCCTATGTTGGCAAGAGGAGAACTTCACTGTATAGGTGCTACTACGCTTAATGAATACAGACAGTATATCGAAAAAGACCCTGCACTTGAAAGACGTTTTCAGCCTGTACTCGTTGCAGAGCCTACTGTGGAAGATACAATATCAATTTTAAGAGGTCTTAAAGAACGCTATGAAATTTTCCACGGAGTTAAAATTCAGGACAGTGCTTTAATATCCTCGGCAGTGCTTTCCAACAGATATATTTCAGACAGATTTCTTCCAGATAAGGCTATTGACCTTGTTGATGAAGCCTGTGCTATGATTAGAACTGAAATAGATTCAATGCCCTCGGAACTTGATGAAATTTCAAGAAGAATTATGCGTCTTGAGATAGAAGAAACAGCATTAAAAAAAGAAGATGATAAAATTTCAAGGGAACATCTTTCAGAAGTCCAGAAAGAAATTGCAGAACTTCGTGACAGATTCAATTCAATGAAAACAAAATGGGAAAATGAAAAGAATGCAATAACCAAGGTTCAGGGACTTCGGGAGGAAATTGAAACAATAAACGGAGAAATTGCAAAAGCTGAAAGAGAATATGACCTTAATAAAGCTGCTGAACTTAAATACGGCAGACTTCCTGCACTTCAAAAGGAACTTGAGGAAGAAGAAAAAATCGCTGAACAGGCTAAAAGCGGAAATTCACTTTTAAGAAATAAAGTAACAGATGAAGAAATCGCCCGTATTATTGCAAGATGGACAGGTATCCCCGTTTCAAAGCTTATGGAGGGAGAACGTGAAAAGCTTTTGGCTATGGAGGATATTCTCCACAGACGTGTTATCGGTCAGAATGAAGCTGTTGAAAAGGTTACAGAGGCTATTCTCCGTTCAAGAGCAGGTATACAGAATCCTAATCAGCCGATAGGTTCATTCCTTTTCTTAGGTCCTACGGGTGTAGGAAAAACTGAACTTGCAAAGGCTCTTGCACAATGTCTTTTTGATGATGAAAAGAATATTGTAAGAATAGATATGAGCGAATATATGGAAAAATTCTCTGTAAGTCGTCTTATAGGAGCTCCTCCAGGGTATGTGGGATATGAGGAAGGTGGTCAGCTCACTGAATCAGTTCGCAGAAAGCCTTATTCAGTAGTCCTTTTTGATGAAATTGAAAAAGCTCACCCCGATGTTTTCAATATAATGTTGCAGATACTTGATGACGGAAGAATTACTGATTCACAGGGAAGAACCGTGGATTTTAAGAATACAATAATAATTCTTACTTCAAATCTTGGTTCTCATTATATTCTTGATGGTATCGAAAATGGAGAGATAACTGAAAAGGCAAGAAATGAAGTTGATACACTTCTTAAACAGAGTTTCAGACCTGAATTTCTCAATCGCCTTGATGAAATTGTTTACTATAAGCCTTTGCAGAAAAATGAAATTATTCACATTGTTGACCTTATGCTTAATGATTTGCAGAAACGTCTTGATGATAAGAAAATAAAGCTTGAACTTACTGAAAATGCCAAGGAATTTATAGTTGAAAATGGATTTGATGCTAATTTCGGAGCAAGACCTCTTAAACGATACATTCAGAGAAAAGTTGAAACTATGCTTGCAAGAAAAATAATTGCAGATAATATTGCACCGGATACAAAGCTTGTAATAGATGTTGAAGGTGATGATTTAAAATTCAAGCAAACTGACAAAATAAATATTTCTAAAGAATAATATTAAAAAAGGCACAGATATAATTTTTTCTGTGCCTTTTGAACATTAAAACAAAATATTAAAAAATATATGTTTTATTTTGTA
>JAZKXQ010000128.1:0-9514 GCA_045611725.1 Oscillospiraceae bacterium | reverse complement strand
AGAGCAGCAAGAATAGTAGATGAACTTGAAGAAATGGGAATAGTCGGAGCATCAGAGGGAGCAGAGCCACGAAAAGTGCTTATGTCAAAATCTGAATGGGCTGAAAGAAAAATCCGTATAAAAAACGGACAGGAATAAAATTTATTTGAAAAGAGTTTTGTTTATGAATGGATTTTTACCTGTTTCAAAACAGGATATGAATGAAAGAGGAATTGAACAACTTGATTTTATATGCATTACAGGGGATTCATATGTTGACCACCCCAGTTTCGGTATTGCTATTATTTCAAGAATGGTTGAATCAATGGGTTTTACAGTGGGAATTATCTCACAGCCCGACTGGAGAAGTGATAAAGATTTTAAAAAGCTTGGAACTCCGAAATATGCATTTTTAGTTACTTCGGGAAATATTGATTCAATGGTGGCACATTATACATCTGCAAAGAAAAAGCGTTCAGATGACGCATATACAGCAGGTGGAAAGGCTGGAAAACGTCCTGATAGAGCAGTTATAGTATATTGTCAAAAAATAAGGGAAATTTTCGGGGATATACCACTTGCAATAGGAGGTCTTGAAGCCTCTTTGAGAAGATTTGCCCATTATGATTACTGGGACGACTGCGTTAAACCGTCAGTGCTTGTTGAAAGTGATGCTGATTTGCTTATGTATGGAATGTCTGAACATCAGATTAAAGAAATATGTCAGCGACTTGTAGACGGTGAAAGTATTAAAAATCTTACTGATATAAGAGGCACTTGTTATCTTACAGAGCCTGTAAATACTCCGATAGGCTCGGCAGAATGTCCGTCATACAAGCAGGTATCGGAGAGCAAGGAATTATATGCAAAGGCTTGTCGTCAGCAATATGACCAGCAGGACGAAATTTATGGAAAAACAGTTATTCAGCGTCACGATAAAATTATGCTTGTACAAAATCCTCCTGCATATTCTCTCACTACAGAAGAACTGGATTTTGTTTACAGTCTGCCTTATATGAGAGCATATCACCCTATGTATGAATCTATGGGAGGAGTTCCGGGAATACAGGAGGTTGAATTTTCAATAACCCATAACAGAGGCTGTTTCGGGCATTGCAATTTCTGTTCCATAGCACTTCATCAGGGAAGAAGAATTTCCTGCAGAAGTGAAAAATCAGTTCTTGAAGAAGCTGAAAAGCTTGTAGAAATGCCTAATTTCAAAGGCTATATTCACGATGTAGGAGGGCCTACGGCTAATTTCAGACAGCCTTCGTGTGAAAAGCAGATAAAAGCAGGACTTTGCAAGGGTAAAAAATGCCTTGCACCTGTTCCCTGTAAGGCCTTAAAGGTTGACCATACGGAATATCTTGCAATGCTAAGGAAATTAAGAGCAATAAAGGGAGTAAAAAAAGTTTTCATACGTTCTGGAATACGTTATGACTATCTCATAGAGGATAAAAATGACGAATTTATGAAAGAGCTTATCCGTCATCACGTAAGCGGACAGCTTAAAGTCGCTCCCGAACACTGTTCAGCAACAGTGCTGGATAAAATGGGGAAACCTCATATTGAAACATATAAGAAATTTCAGGAGAAGTTTTACTCAATTACAAAGGGTATGAATAAAGAACAGTATCTTGTGCCTTATCTTATGTCATCACACCCTGGAAGCACATTAAAGGAAGCTGTTGAACTGGCATTATTTCTTAAAGATAATGGAATATGTCCCGAACAGGTTCAGGATTTCTATCCTACACCGGGGACTATTTCAACCTGTATGTTTTATACAGGGCTTGACCCATATACAATGGAAAAGGTTTATGTTCCGAAAACTGCTCACGAAAAGGCAATGCAAAGAGCATTGCTCCAGTATTTCAGACCACAGAATAAACAGCTTGTAATTGAGGCACTTATAAAAGCTGGAAGACGTGACCTTATAGGAACAGGCAAAAAATGCCTTGTAGCACCTGACAAAACTATTCAATCTGGAAGTAAAACTGATAAATCGGGAAAAGGTGGAAAAAACAAATGTTACGAAAAGAAAAAAAGAAGAAAATAACAGGAATGTTTTTAAGTGCATTTCTTTCAGCAGTATTTCTTGCAGGTTGTAGTATATCAATTGATTTTGGTACAGATGAAACAGCGGAAGATGAATTTGCGGTTCATTTTATAGATGTCGGACAGGGTGACAGTACGCTTATAGTTTCGGGAGATTATACAGTTCTTATTGACGCAGGGGAAATAGATTCAGGCTTTGAAGTCACTTCATATCTTTCAGAGCAGGGAATTTCTTCTATTGATTATGTAATAGCAACTCACCCACATTCAGACCATATAGGAGGTCTTGCAGATGTTCTGAATACTGTAAAGACTGATAATGTAATAGTTCCTCATATATCTGATGAAGAAATCCCAACAACACAGGTTTATATGAAATTTCTTGAGGCTGTTGACAAGAATGGCTGTAATTTCAGAGAAGCAGTTATCGGAGAAAAAATAAATCTTGGAATGTCTGAAATAGAAATTCTTGCACCTGTTACAGATGAATATGATAATCTTAATAATTTTTCAATAATTTCAGAGCTTACTTATGACAATGTAAAATTTCTTTTTACAGCCGATGCAGAAACCGAAAGTGAAACAGATGTTATTGAAGCAGGAACGCTTGAAGATGTAGATGTTTTTAAAGCAGGTCATCACGGAAGCAGTACTTCATCAAGCAAAAAATTTCTTGAAGTTATAAAGCCTGAATATGTGGTTATTTCCTGTGGAGTTGGAAATTCATACGGACACCCGAGCGAAAAGGCTATGAAAAGGCTTACAGAGTATACAGAAAATATTTATCGTACCGATTTACAGGGAGATATAGTATTCAAATCAGATGGTGCGGATATATTTGTTGAATATGGGGAGTGATTTTATTATGCTGATTGTTGACAGAATTGAGAATGGAATAGCTGTTATTGAAAAAGATGGAAATTCACATTTTGAAATTAAATGTTCCTTATTGCCTATGAGCATAAGGGAGGGAGATGTAATAAAATCTGAAAATGGAAAATATTTTATAGATTATGAAGGTACTGTGGAAAGAAGAAATCAGATAAAGAATTTTCAGAAAAGACTTCAGGAGAAAAAACAGTGAGTATTGATGTTTTTGATAAAATAAAAATGTCTTATGATACAATGTCAAAAGGGCATAAGAAGATAGCAGATTATATTCTTGAAAATTATGATAAGGCATCTCTTATGACAGCATTGAAACTGGGTCAAAGCGTTGGAGTAAGCGAATCTACTGTTGTAAGATTTGCCACAGAACTTTCATACAGTGGTTATCCTGAATTTCAACAGGCTATAAATGAGGCTATGCGTATAAAACTGACATCTGTTCAAAGGATTGAAGTTTCAAATATGCGTATGGAAAATAAAAATGTTCTGGAAGAAGTTCTCAATTCTGATATAGAAAGAATAAGGAAAACGCTTGAACAGAGTTCGAGTGAAAAATTTCAGAAAGCTGTTGATATGATAGCAGAAGCTAAAACAGTTTATATAATAGGCTCAAGAAGTTCAGAACCTCTTGCACAGTTTTTATCATATTATATGGGGCTTATGCTTGAAGATGTAAGACTTCTGAGGACTACAGGAACAAGTGAGATTTTACAGCAGATGATACACATAAATGAGAAAGATGTTGTAATAGGGATAAGCTTTCCAAGATATTCAATACAAACAATAAATGCTATGAAATATGCTTCGGAATCATCAGCAGGAGTAATTGCACTTACTGACAGCGAGGTTTCGCCTATTGCTGAATATGCTGACTATACGCTTTTTGCAAAAAGCGATATGGTTTCATTTGCAGATTCTCTTGTTGCACCATTAAGTGTTATAAATGCTCTTATAGTAGCAATAAGCATTAAAAGGAATGATATTGTAAACAATAATTTTAAAGTTCTGGAGGAAATCTGGGACAGATATGACGTATATAAAAAATCTGAAAACGGAGATAAAAATGAATTATGATGTTATAGTAGTCGGCGGAGGAGCTGCAGGAGTAATGGCAGCAATAAGAGCAGGTCTTAATTACCGCAGAACGCTTATTATAGAACCAAATAAAAGAATAGGCAGAAAGCTTATGATTACAGGTAAAGGAAGATGCAATGTCACAAATAATTGCGATAATGAAGAACTTATGAAAAATATACCTGTAAATTCAAGATTTCTTTACAGTGCATTTTCAGAATTTTCATCATATGATACAATGAATTTTTTTGAAATGGCAGGGGTAAAGCTTAAAACTGAAAGAGGAAACAGAGTTTTTCCCGAATCTGATAAAGCAGAGGATATTGTAAAGGCACTTGAAAGGGAGCTTAAAAAAAATTATGTAACTGTTATGAACGATAAGGTAACAGAAATTATAATCGATGATGGTGTATGTTGTGGAGTTAAATGCGGAAAAAAAGAGATATATTCCCAGTCTGTCCTTATAGCGACAGGAGGAAAATCCTATCCCAAAACAGGTTCTACGGGAGATGGCTATAAATTTGCCGAACAGGCAGGTCATACAGTAACTGAAATAAAGCCCTCACTTGTACCGATAGTTTCAGAGGAAAGCTATTGCAGGGATATGATGGGGTTATCCTTGAAAAATGTTACTTTAAGCCTTTTTGACAGGAATAAATGCATTTACAAGGAAATGGGAGAAATGCTTTTTACTCATTTCGGAGTATCTGGACCTCTCGTATTAAGTGCAAGTTCTCATATAAGAAATATGGAAAGAAAAAGATATACAATCAAGATTGATTTAAAACCTGCACTTACTCCGGAACAGCTTGACAAACGATTACAGAAGGATTTTTCTGAAATGATTAACAGAACATTTTCAAATGCTCTTGGAAAATTACTTCCTGCAAAAATGATACCCGTAGCTGTTAAATTATCGGGTATTCCTGCCGATATAAAAGTTAACAGCATTACTCGTGAGCAGAGAAAAAGTTTTGTTGAGCTTTTAAAGGCATTTCCGATAACTATAAAGGAATTTCGTCCTGTTGATGAAGCTATAATTACAAGCGGAGGAGTATGCGTAAAGGAAATAAATCCGAAAACAATGGAATCAAAGCTTGTACAGGGCTTGTATTTTGCTGGTGAAGTCATTGATGTTGATGCATACACGGGAGGATTTAATTTACAGATTGCCTTTGCTACGGGATACTGTGCAGGAGATAATATGTGAAAGGATATGTTGCTCTATGAAAAAATATATAAACATTGCAATTGATGGTCCGGCAGGTGCTGGAAAAAGTACTGTTGCGAAATCAGTATCATCAAAGCTTGGATTTATCTATATAGATACAGGTGCTTTATACCGTTCAGTTGCACTTTATACAATAAGAAAAAATGCTTTTGAAAAAGATGAAATAATTTCCTGTCTTGATGGAATAAATATAAGGCTTGGATTTGAAAACGGAGTTCAGCAGGTTTTTCTCAATGATGAAAATGTTTCTGATAAAATAAGAACTAATGATGTTTCTATGGGAGCGTCAAGAGTTTCAGCAATTCCCGAGGTAAGAAATTTTCTCTTTGAACTCCAGAAAAAACAGGCTCGTGAAAATAATGTAATAATGGACGGCAGGGATATTGGTACTGTAATAATGCCAGATGCAGACCTTAAAATTTTTCTTACTGCAACTCCGGAAGCAAGAGCAGACAGAAGATATGCTGAAATTAAGGATAAGCCGGAATGTCCGTCATATGAAAAAATTCTTGAGGATATTATAAAAAGAGATTATGACGATTCTCATCGTGAAACATCGCCTCTGAAAAAAGCAGATGATGCAATAGTTGTTGATTCTACAGAAATGACACAGGAGGAAGTTATCAATCATATAACAGATATGATACAGGAAATCATTGACAAAAGGAAGTAATTGTTATGTACTTTTTTATACGAAAAATACTTTTGCTTATATATAAAATAACATATAATCTTTCATTTGAAGGACTTGAAAATATTCCGAAAGAGGGAGGATACATATTTGCAAGTAATCATAGGAGCTATGCAGACCCTGTACTTATAAGTATTCCTGTAAGACCTCGTTTTGCTTATATGGCAAAGGAGGAGCTTTTTAAACAGAATATCTTCTTTACTGCACTTATAAAAACTATGGGAGCTTTTCCCGTTGTCAGAGGCACAGGAGATATGCAGGTTATAGAAACTGCTGTCAATAAGCTTAAATCGGGAAAAAATCTTGTAATATTTCCGGAGGGAACACGTTCAAAAGATGGTAAAGTAGGCAAGGGCAAAACAGGAGTTGCAATGATTGCAGCTATGGCGGGAGCAGATGTTGTTCCTGTGGGGATAGTTTTTGAGGGAAAACTTTGCTTCCGTAAAAAAGTAGTTGTAAAATTCGGAAAGCCTATAAGTGCCGAAAATATCAGCGTAAGTGCAAAGCCATCGTCAAAGGAATTGAAATCTGTAAAGCTTACCATAATGGATAGTATAACCAATCTTGTGGAGGGATAAAATTATGGCAAAAATAACTCTTGCAAAATCAGCAGGTTTTTGTTTTGGTGTTGACAGAGCCGTAAAAATGGTTTATAATGAACTGAATAAAGGTGGGAATGTATGCACATTAGGGCCTATAATACATAATCAGAATGTTGTTGATGACCTTAAAGAACGTGGAGTCCGTATAATAAACAGCATAAGCGAATTAAAGCCGAATGAAAGAGTAATAATACGCTCACACGGAGTAGGCAAGAGTGTTTATGATGAAATAGCAGAGAAGGGAAATGAATTTGTTGACGCAACCTGTCCTTTTGTGGCGAAAATCCATAAAATTGTAAGAGAGAAATCTGCTAAGGGTTATGAAATAATGATAGCAGGTGACTCAAAACATCCCGAAGTGGAAGGAATTGTAGGACATTGCCTTAAAAAACCTGTTGTATTCAGTGATGAGGGCGAACTTGAGAAATTTTTTTTGAAAAATTCAGACTTTTTGCAAAAAAAGGTTGCAATTGTCGCTCAAACAACGTATAATATAATTAGGTGGGGATTATGTCTTGATATGATTCCAAAGGACAGTAAAAATATAGAAGTTTTTGAAACAATATGCAATGCTACTTCAGCACGTCAGTCAAATGCTATTGAACTTGCTAAAAAATCTGATGCTATGATTGTAATAGGTGGTATGCACAGTTCCAATACAGTTAAACTTCACAACGTTTGCAGTCAGTACTGCCCATCATATCATATCGAAGATTCAGGCGGACTTGACGGATTAAATCTGTCTTATGCCAGAAATATCGGCATTACTGCCGGAGCATCTACCCCGGCTTATATAATTAAGGAGGTACAGTCACATATGAGTGAAAATCTTACAGCTGTCAGCGAAGAAAATTTTGAGGAAATGTTGGAACAGACATTTAAAAAAATACATACAGGAGAGAAGGTTACAGGCAAGATTGTTAAGGTAACAAATACTGAAGCAATCGTTGACCTCGGCACAAAGCATACAGGTTATGTTGTTCTTGATGAGCTTACAAATGACCCATCAAAGAAACCATCAGACATAGTAAGCGTTGATGACGAAGTTGAACTTATTGTTCTCAAGGTTAATGACCAGGAAGGCACAGCAATGCTTTCAAAGAGAAAAGTTGACGAACTTGCAGGTTTTGAAAATATCAACAAGGCTTGTGAATCAGGCGAAATAGTTGAAGGTATTGTTCAGAACGTAGTCAAGGGTGGTATCCTTGTTTCTTGTCTTGGCGTAAAGGTATTTGTTCCAGCATCACAGACAGGTGTTAACCGTGATGAAAGTCTTGATGTTCTTGTTAAGACTACAGTAAAGCTTAAAGTTCTTGAAGTAAATATGAAGCGTGGCAGAGCAGTAGGTTCTATCAAGGCTGTCAGAAAAGCTGAAAAGGACGAAGCACAGAAGAAATTCTGGGAAGAAGCAGAAGTTGGCAAGGAATACAGTGGTGAAGTTAAGTCAATAACAAACTACGGTGCATTTGTTGACCTCGGTGGTATTGATGGTATGGTTCATATCTCAGAACTTTCCTGGAACAGAATCAAGCACCCTTCAGAAGTTGTTAAGAAGGGCGATGTTATCGATGTTTACATTAAGGAACTCGATAAGGAAGCAGGAAGAATTTCTCTCGGCTACAGAAAAGATTCTGAAAATCCGTGGGAAAAATTCAGAAATGAATACAGCATAGGCGATGTTGTTTCAGCAAAGATTGTTTCAATCACACCATTTGGTGCATTTGCTCAGATTATTGACGGTGTTGATGGTCTTATCCATATTTCACAACTTGCTGACAAGAGAGTTGATGATGTTAAGGAAGTAGTTCAGGTTGGACAGACTGTTGATGTTAAGATTACAGATGTTGATTATGACAAGAAGCGTATCAGCATTTCAATCAGAGCATTACTCAACAGCAGTTCTGCATCAGATGAAGAATAATTAATAATTATTTGTCATTGAGTTTATTAAAACGGTTGTTCTTAAAAAGAGCAACCGTTTTGTGTAATAAAAAAGTTTTTTGTTTTCGATTTTTCAGAGAATAGGAGTTATTAATGAAAAAATACAGATTATTCAGAATGATTAAATCAAAACATAAATCTTCTGAAAAAGCATTTCAAAAAGTGGCAAAAAGATATGATGAAGATTATAATTTAATTTCTGATAAAGATATTGATAAAATGCAGATAAAAGGATATATAGTCAATGAATGGGACGATATTTTTCCGTGTTTTTCAAAATCGTGGAAGGATAATAAAAAGTATAAGTATAAATTTGGAAAAAACAGAAAAACTATAAGAAAAAGTTATTGTGAAGGAGAGTGTTAAATTTATGAAAGCACTTGTAACAGGAGCAAGTTCAGGCATAGGTTGGGAAATGGCAATTTATCTTAGCAGTCTTGGGTATGAGCTTATAATTACAGGAAGAAATAAACAGAAACTTTTAGAACTTAAAAAGAAGCTTACTACCAAAACTTCAATAGTAGTTATAGATTTGTCAGAAGACGATGCACCGCAGAAATTATATAATTTCTGTAAGGATAAAGATATAGATTTGCTTGTAAATAATGCAGGTTTAGGAAATTTCGGGGAATTTGATGAAATATCACTTGAAAAGGATACAGAGCTTATAAAAGTAAATATCCTTGCAGTAAATACCCTTATGAAACTTTTCCTTGCAGATTTCAAAAAGAAAAACAGTGGAATGATACTCAATGTAGCGTCAAGTGCAGGATTTATGCCTGGGCCTCTTATGGCTTCATACTATGCGTCAAAAAGTTATGTTATAAAATTATCAGAGGCTGTAAATGAGGAATTAAAGAATAAAAACAGCAATGTAAAAATAAGCGTACTTTGTCCTGGCCCCGTAAATACTGAATTTAATAACCGTGCAGGAGTTAATTTCAGCATAAAACCTGCGAATTGCAGAAAAGTTGCAAGATATGCAATAGACAGAATGTTTGGCGGTGAATTGATAATTGTGCCTACATTAAAAATGAAAACAGCAGTAAT
>JAZKXQ010000127.1:0-1189 GCA_045611725.1 Oscillospiraceae bacterium | reverse complement strand
TCATTTATAAATTCTATATATTCTTCAGAAAGACCAATAGTTCTTAAAGCTCCATAAAGTTCATCTGGATTATTCAATTTTTTTCTCCTTTATGTTTTAAGGAACAATAACAAATCCTTGAGGAGGCGGAGGAAGTTCAATAGCACCACCTGGTTTTGCATCAAGGCTGTTTGATGACATTTTTATTGAACCTGAAACCCACGCAAAGAACTGTGAAAGGTCACCTGCTGAAAGAGTGTTCATCATAACAACGCTGTCTGTAATCTGTTTGAGTACATTTGTATCAGCTGCTGCACCTGCTGCACAGGCAATTATATTTGCAGGTTTTGATGCTTTGAGATTATTTGCTGCACTCTGCCATTCGTCAGTTGGAGCTCCATCTGTAAGAATGAAAACAAGAGGTTTCCAATCGCCTTTCTGTTCAGCTGTGGATTTTTTTACTTCTCTGTTTATACAGTCAGAAAGCAGATTAAGAGCTTCGCCAAGAGCAGTTACTCCACCTGCTGAAAGCTGAGGTTCTTTGAAGTCCATAAGTTCAGTAAGAGGACATACCTGAACGGCATTACTTGCAAAAGTAATTACTGAAAGATATGCTGTTTCAAGAGCCTGTGGGTCACTTCTGAGTTCCATAAGCAGAGCCTTCATACCCTGTTTTACAGCTTCAATAGGTTCTCCTGTCATTGAACCTGAGCAGTCAAGCAGAAGATAAACAGGAAGTCTTCTTGTAAAATCTGACATAATAAAAATCTCCTTTTCTCTTATATATCCTTTCCATTAATGGAAAACAAAAACATATTTCAATTATATAACATCATTTATTATAAGTCAACAATTTTGAATATAACATTTGTACTAAGCATAACAGTTTTATGTTTTAGCTATAAAAAAACCATGTTCAGCTGTTAAACTGTACATGGACAAAACTTACCCATACACAGAATAACCGATGTATGAGTCTCGTTAATTAAGGCAGACCAGATATATTTATAATATATCAGTGTGTTGACCTGCCACATATTTTATAATGCAAACTACTCCCTCAAAAACACTTCTATTATATTGTATAATATATTATCATATATTTTTTACTTTGTCAAGTTAAATTTTTAACTATGTATGGATATTTTTGATAGAATTTATTTAACTGTAACTTTATACAATTTATATGGTATTAATTTATGATTATTTA